>JAEZXM010000359.1 GCA_023419875.1 Pseudomonadota bacterium
CGGCGCCGCGCTCGACCGGTCGGACGCCGCGCGTCGCCTCCTCCCAGAGATCCACGTCCGTGCGCGCCTGCGGGGCCGCCGCGGCCGGAGGGGGCGGCGGGGCGGCCTTCTCGCGGCGGGACGCCTCCGCCTCGCGCTCCTGCGCCTGCCGCAGCT
This sequence comes from Pseudomonadota bacterium, assembly GCA_023419875.1. GTDB lineage: Bacteria > Myxococcota > Myxococcia > Myxococcales > Anaeromyxobacteraceae > Anaeromyxobacter. Next base: position 157 of record JAEZXM010000359.1, read on the forward strand.
TGTCGAGCCCGGCGAAGGCGTCGTTGAACGGTCGCGGCTTCCGGGCCACCTCGGGACTATAGGGCTCGGAGGGGCGGGCGTCACGATGCCGCGCCCGGATCGGGGGGCACCGTCTGGTTCCGTGAGTTCAGTCTTGACTGAACTCACCGAACGAACGTACAAGGGCGACCATGAAGCGGGCGGCGGATCCCGGGCTGCGCGAGTGGGTGGAGCGGCTCTCCATGGTGCTGGAGCGCGACGGGCTGCCACGCATGGCCGGGCGGATCTTCGGCTGGCTGCTCGTCTGCGACCCACCCGAGCAGAGCATGGAGCAGCTCGCCGCCGCGGTGCAGGGCTCCAAGGCGTCGATGAGCACCATGACGCGGCTCCTCGTCCAGTCGGTCCTCGTGGAGAAGGTCCGGCAACCGGGCGCGCGCCGCGACGTCTTCCGCATCCGCCCGGGCCAGTGGCGCCAGCTCTGGCAGGCCCGCCTGCAGATGCTCCGCGAGACCACGGACCTCACCGCGCAGGGGCTGGAGCTGCTCCGGCAGCGGCCGCCGGCGGTCCGCGCCCGGCTGGAGGAGCTGCACCACCAGTACCGCTTCATCCAGGATCACCTCCCCGCGCTCCTCGCGCGGCTCGAGGGCGAGCGGCCGGCGCTGCTCGAGGCCCGTCCCGCACCGCGGCGCGCCCGGGCCGGGAGCCGGCGGAGCTGAAAGGTCTCGGCGGCGCAGTCGCGTCGCCCGAAGGGAACTCGAATGGCCATCGTCTCGGTGCAGAACGTCTCGAAGGACTACCAGCTCGGCAAGACGATCGTGCCGGCGCTGCGCGGCGTCTCGCTCGACATCGAGCGGGGGGAGTTCCTCTCCATCGCCGGTCCTTCGGGCAGCGGCAAGACCACCCTGCTCAACCTCATCGGCTGCGTGGACACCGCCACGAGCGGCGTCGTGACCGTGGGCGGCAAGGACACGCGCCACCTCAGCGAGCGGCAGCTCACGGACCTCCGGCTCCACACCATCGGGTTCATCTTCCAGAGCTTCAACCTCGTGCAGGTGCTCTCCGTGTTCCAGAACGTCGAGTTCCCGCTCCTCCTCCAGGGGAAGCTCGGGGCGAAGGAGCGGGAGAACCGGGTGATGGGACTCCTCGAGGCGGTGGGGATCGGCGTCTACCGCAACCACCGCCCCAGCGAGCTCTCCGGCGGCCAGCGGCAGCGCGTGGCGGTGGCCCGGGCGCTCGTCTCCCGGCCGGCGCTGGTGCTCGCCGACGAGCCGACCGCGAATCTGGACTCGCAGACCGGCGCCACGATCATCGACCTCATGAAGGAGATGAACCGGCGCGACGGCACCACCTTCATCTTCTCGACCCACGATCCGAAGGTGATGGCCCACGCGAACGCCGTGGTCCGGATCGCCGACGGCCAGATCGTCGCCCGCGAGGAGCTCGCGGGCCGGTCGGCGGCGGGGGGGAAGTAGCGATGGCCGCTGCCGCCGGCGAGACGAAGATCCTCCTCAAGATCGCCCTGCGAAACCTCTGGGCGAGCCGGGTCCGCTCCACCTTCGTGGGCGGCGTCGTGGTCCTGGGCGCGTTCCTCCTCGTCCTGTGCGTCGCGGTGGTGGGGACGATCAACCGGGGCATGTCCGTCTCGATCCAGAACAGCCTCGGCGGGCAGCTCCAGGTCTACAACGCCGCCTCCGAGGACAAGCTCGAGCTCTATGGCGGCATGAGCGGCGAGTCCCGGCTCGAGCCCATCGAGGACTTCTCCGCGCTGAAGGCGGTGCTCGCCAAGGTCCCCAACGTCCGGCGCGTCGTGCCCATGGGGATCGACCAGGCGATGGTCGCCACCGGGAACGCCGTGGACATCGCCCTGGAGCGGCTGCGCGACGACGTCCGCCGGCTCGAGGCGGGCGAGCGCGGCGAGGCGCTGGAGCGGAGCTACGCCGCGCACCTCGGGCACGTCCGGCGGATGGTGTCCCTGCTCAAGGAAGAGCTCTCGCAGGCGCGCGCGATCGCCGACCTCGGCGGGCGCGAAGGCAAGGAGCGGCAGCAGGAGTGGGCCGACCTCGTCCGCGCCGATTCCGAGGAGTTCTGGAAGGGGTTCGACCGCGCGCGGTACGACCACCTCGAGTTCCTCGAGAACAAGATCGCCAAGCTTTCGATGGACAATGCCTTCACCTTCTTGCGCTACGTGGGGACGGACCCGCACGCCTTCTTCGAGGCGTTCCCGCTCGCCGAGATCGCCGAGGGCGAGATGATCCCCCGCGGCCGGCGGGGGATCCTCGTCGGCCGGCAGTACGCCGAGGAGTACCTGAAGCTGAAGAACGCCCGCCGCCTCGACCAGATGAAGGAGGCGCGCGAGCGGTGGCACCGGAAGATCGCCGGCGACGAGGAGCTCACCCGCTGGGTGAAGGAGAACGCGATCGGGACGCGCGAGATCCTGCTCCAGCTCGACCCGCTGCGCGCCGAGGAGGTGTCGGGGCTGCTGCGCGTCGGGCTGGGCGCGCCCGCGGAGGAGGATCTCGCCGGTCTCCTCAAGCGGCTGTTCCAGACGACGGACGAGGACTTCGACAAGAAGTACCGGCTCTTCTACGACGTCGTCGCCCCGCGCATCCGCCTCTACTCGATCAACGTCGGCGACACGATCACCATCAAGGCGCCGTCGAAGAGCGGCTACTTCAACTCCGTCAACGTGAAGGTCTACGGGTTCATCAAGTTCAAGGACATCGAGCGCTCGGGCATCGCCGGCATGATGTCGGTGATGGACCTCATGTCCTTCCGCGACCTGTACGGTTTCCTCACGAAGGAGAAGGCGGCGGAGATCGCGCAGCTCAAGGCGTCGGTGGAGGTGCAGGAGCTCTCGCGCGACGAGGCCGAGGCCGCCCTCTTCGGCGGCGCCGCGCCCGCGCCGCCGGGCGGCGTGCCGGACGCGGAGCCCGTCGAGCAGTCGGAGATCGACGAGACGGCGCTGCTCGCGGGCGCGAAAACCGCCGCCCGGCCGGAGGAGCTCGCCGCCCGTGTCTACACGCAGCAGGAGATCGAGCAGGGGGTGGTGCTCAACGCTGCCCTCGTCCTCGACGACCCGGATCGGCTCGAGGAGACGCTCGCGGCGGTCCAGGGAGCTTCGGACGAGAACCGCCTGGGCCTGGGGGTGCTCTCCTGGAAGAAGGCCTCGGGCGTGGTCGGGAACTTCGTCGAGACCCTGCAGGTCGTGATCGCCGTCGCCATGGTGGTCATCTTCCTCGTGGCGCTGGTCATCGTGAACAACGCCATCGGCATGGCGGTGCTCCAGCGGGTGAAGGAGATCGGGACCCTGCGCGCGATCGGCGCGCAGCGCCGGTTCGTGCTGGCGATGCTCCTCGTCGAGGCGATGACGCTCGGGGTGGTGTTCGGCCTCCTGGGCACCGGCCTGGGCGTCACGGCGCTCTCCCTGCTGCGGTCCGCCGGCGGCATCCCGGCGACCAACGACTTCACCTACTTCCTGTTCGCCGGGCCCGCGCTCGTCCCCGGCCTCGACTTCATGGACACGGTCCTGTCGCTCGGCGTGGTCCTGCTCGTGAGCGTGCTGTCCGGCTTCTACCCCGCCCTGCTGGCGATGCGCGTCACGCCGGTCGAGGCCATGGCCAGCGAGGAGTGACGATGATCTTCAACGACATCCTGCTGGCCTGGCGGAACCTGCTCCGGCACACCCGGCGCACCGTGATCCTCTCCAGCGCGCTGGCCGCCGTCACGATGCTGCTCGTCCTCCTCACCAGCCTCACCAACGGGATCGAGCGGGCGATGATGGACTCGGCGACCACGCTCATGACCGGACACGTGAACGTGGGGGGGTTCTTCAAGATCACCTCCGGCAGCGCCGTCCCGCTCGTCTCGGACTACGAGAAGGTGCTCGCCGCCGTGCAGGCCGAGGTCCCCGAGCTCGACTACGTGGTCGCGCGGGGCCGGGGCTGGACCAAGGTCGTCTCCGAGGCGGCGTCGATGGACCTGGTGCTCACCGGCGTCGAGATCGGCACCGAGCCGAAGTTCGCCGACGTGATCGTCCCGCTGGCGGGGCGGCTCGAGGACCTGGCGCAGAAGGGGACGATCCTCGTCTTCCAGAACCAGGCGGAGCGGCTCAAGGTGAAGGTCGGGGACACGCTCACGCTCTCCGCCCCCACCTCACGCGGCGTGAACAACACCGCGGACGTCCGGGTGGCAGTGATCGCCCGGAACATCGGCGTGCTCTCGATGTTCTACTCCTTCATCGAGCAGCGCACGCTCTGGGAGCTGTACGGGATCGCGCCGAGCGCCACCGGAGCGATCCACCTCTTCCTCAAGGATCAGGACGCCGCGCCCGCCGTGGCCTCGCGCCTCCGCGCCAAGCTGGGGTCCGAGGGGAAGTGGAGGATGATGGACGCCGACTCCGACCCGTACTGGAAGAAGCTGATGTTCAAGGTGCCGGCCGAGGACTGGACCGGGCAGAAGCTCGACATCACGATCTGGAAGGACGAGCTGGGCGACTTCGAGCCGATCATGCGCGGCGTGCGCGTGCTCACGGCAATCTTGATCGGAATCCTGATGGTGGTGGTGGTCATCGGGATCATCAACACGCTGGTGATCGCGGTCCGGGAGCGGACGCGCGAGATCGGGACGCTGCGCGCCATCGGTATGCAGCGGGTGAAGGTGCTGTGGCTGTTCGTCCTGGAGATGGGCCTGCTCGGGATCCTCGGGACCGTGGGCGGGGCGGTGCTCGGGGCGGTTTTCGGGCTCGGCCTGAACGCGCTCGGGATCGAGGTCTCGGACTCGATGCAGATGCTCCTCGTCCAGGAGAAGCTCACCTTCGTGATCCACTTCCCGAAGGTCGTGGACTACGTGCTCCAGCTCACCGGAGTCGTCATCCTCGCCTCGCTCCTTCCCGCCCTCCGGGCCGCGCGCCTCAAGCCCATCACCGCCATGCACCACATCGGGTGAACACGACATGAACCGTCCCCTCGCGCCCGTCCTCGCCGCCGTCGCGCTCGTTGCCCTCGCACCGGCCGCCCGGGCCCTCACGCCCGAGGAGCTTCGCAAGGTCGTCGAGACCGTGGACGACCGACAGCGCAACTCCGGCGACTGGAAGGCCCTCTGCTTCATGGAGTCGAAGGAGAAGGGCAAGACCGACACGGTCTACGAGCTCCTCGTCTACCGCCGCGATCAGGACGACAAGCAGCTCTTCCTCTTCACGAAGCCCAAGTCGGAGGCGGGCAAGGGCTACCTCCGGATCGAGAAGAACCTCTGGAGCTACGATCCCTCCACCGGCCGCTGGGAGCGCCGCACCGAGCGGGAGCGGATCGGCGGCACCGACACCCGGCGCGACGACCTCTCCGAGCCCAAGCTCGCCGAGGACTACGACGCGAAGTGGATCGCGGACGAGAAGCTGGGCGTGTTCGAGGTACACCACATCGAGCTCACGGCGAAGCCGGGCGTGGACGTCTCGTACCCGGTCCGCCACCTCTGGGTGGACAGGGCGACGCTCAACATCCTCAAGCGCCAGGACTTCGCCCTCTCCGGGAAGCTGATGCGCACGAGCTACATGCCGAAGTGGAAGAAGATCTACTCGGAGTCGAAGAAGGGGGACGTGTGGTACCCGGAGCAGCTCCGGTTCTTCGACGAGATCGAGAAGGGGAATTCGACGCTGATCCTGATCCAGGAGATCGACCTCCGCGCGCTCGATCCGAACATCTTCACCAAGGCGTGGCTCGAGGCGAAGAGCAGGTGAGTTCAGCACGAGAACGTGCTGCGCGAACGCGGAGAGTACATGCGCACCAGCAAGCTCGTCACGCTCCTGGCCCTCGCGGCCTTCGCCGCCGCCGCCTCCGCGCAGGAGCGCCCCTCCGAGGAGGACATCTTCGGCGGCCCCGCCGCCCCGGAGCAGCCCTCGTCCCCGCCCGGCCCCGGCACCGGGGAGAAGCCGCCCCCGCCCGCGGGCACGCTCATCCCGCGCGATCGGGAGGACTGGCTCGACGTCGGCGGCCAGCTCCAGCTCCGGGCGCTCGCCTCGGGCTCCGAGGACGCGGACGTCGCCGACTGGCCGTTCGCGTCCCCGAACCTCCTCGACGTCTACCTCGACGCCCGCCCCAACGACCGCGTGCGGGCGTTCGTGCTCGGTCGTTTGCGCTACGACCCCACGCTTCCGCCGTCGGGCGAGGGCGGGACGTTGCCGACGGGCGGCGCGGGCGGCTTCACCCTCGACGGCGTCACGACCGAGTCGATCGGGAACCCCGGGGCGGTGCTCGATCAGCTCTGGGTGAAGTTCGACGTGTCCCGGCGGGCGTTCGTCACCGCCGGGCGGCAGCACGTGAAGTGGGGCGTGGGCCGGTTCTGGAACCCGACCGACTACCTGCACCGGGTCCCGCGCGATCCGCTCGCCACCTTCGACGCGCGCACCGGCACCACCATGCTGCGGGTGCACGTGCCCTGGGAGAAGCGCGGCTGGAACCTCTACGGCGTGGCGCTCCTCGAGGACCTGGCGGGCGATCCGAGGGAGCCCGCGAGCCGCCTCGGGCGGATCGGCGGCGGCGGCCGCGCCGAGCTGGTGCTCGGCCCGGCGGAGCTCGGGCTCGACGCGGTGGCCCAGAGCGGGCATCACCCGCGGTACGGCATCGACCTCTCGACCGGCGTGTGGGACCTCGACCTGTACGCGGAGGCCGCGCTCCGCTCCGGCGGTGACGGCCCGCGCTGGGTCCGCGGCGGCACGGCGCCGGCTCCGTTCCCGGAGCTCGCCGGCTGGCGGCGCGACGATGCTCGAGGGCTCACGCCACAGATCGTGGTGGGCGGCACCTGGGCCTGGAAGTACTCGGACGAGGACGCGCTGACCCTCGGCGCCGAGTACTTCTACAACGACCTCGGCTACGACGATCCCGAGGTGTATCCCTTCCTCCTGCTCGGCGCGCCGGCCTTCGATCTGTCCGGCCCGATCCCTCTCGCCACGCAGCAGGACCCGGCCGCGTTCCGCTCCTTCTACCTCGGCAAGCATTACGCGGCGGCGAACCTGTTCCTCTCGCAGCCCGGTCGCTGGAACGACACCACATTCATCTTCTCGGTCATCGGGAACCTCTCCGACCGCAGCTACATCGCGCGCTTCGACACCTCTGTGCGGGTCCTCACGTACATGACCGTGGAGACCTTCGTCGCCGGCCACTTCGGAAGGGAAGGCGGCGAGTTCCGCCTCGTGCTCCCGCCGGGCCTCAACGACCTGGTGCCGCAGGGCAGCGGCTTCCCCGCGGGCGCGCCGCTCATCGACGTGGGGGTCGCGCTGCGGGTGAGCCTGTAGCCGCGGCGGCCAATCCCCGCGTCGTATCCGCGGTACGATGCGCCGGGGGACCTGGTGGCCCATCGCGGCTTTCATTTGGCGAAGTGGTACCTCGACGTCGCGGCCGAGGACGGGAGGCTCGCGATCGTGTACTGGACCGAGCTCCGGTGGCGCGGGCTCGCGCTCCGGGCGGCGAGCTTCCTCGTCGCTACGCCGCACGGGGAGGTCCGCGAGCGCTCCACCCTGCGCGCCGGCTGCGCACCCGCGCTCGCACCGGAGGGCGTTCGGCTCCGCTGCCCGCGCCTCGGTCTCGAGGGCGCGTGGCGCGGCGCGGCGGGTGGGGAGCCGGTGGAGCTCTGGGCCGGTCCGGCGGGCTCCGTCGCCTGGGAGTGCGTCCTGCCCAGCGCCCCGGCGGAGCTCTCCGGTCCGGGGTTCGCGATCGCCGGTACGGGGTACGCGGAGCGCGTCACCCTCACCGCCCCGCCCTGGCGCCTCCCGCTGAAGGTCCTGCGCTGGGGCCGCTTCGCCGCGCCGGGCGGCGCCTTCACCTGGATCGACTGGCGCGGGCCGCACGCGATCTCCCTCGCGCTGCACGGGCGGGAGCGGCTCGCGCTCGACGCGGCCGGGGAGGGCGAGATCTCCGCCGCGGGGGGCCGCGTGCGCCTCGCGCTCGCCGAACGGACTCCGCTGCGCGCCGGGACCCTCGGGACGGGGCCGCTCCGGCGCCTTGCCTCGCTCCTCCCGCGCCCGTTCCTCTCCGTGGACGAACGCAAGTGGCGAAGCCGCGGCCGTCTCTCGGTCGACGGACGAATGATGGACGGCTGGGTCGTCCACGAGGAGGTCACATGGCCGTGAACGCGCAGCGCACGCCGACCGATCCCTCGTCCGAGACCGCGCCCCGGCCGCGGCTGTCCGCCGCCGCGATCGCCGCGCGCCTCGGCTACGGCCTCCTCTTCGCGGTCGCGCTGCCTCTCGCCCTCGTCGTATGGGCGCGCGCGACGCGCGGCTGGGTCCGCCTCCCGGTGCCGCTGCCGCCGGTCGCCGGCGCCATGATCGCCTGCGCCGGGCTCGCGCTGATCCTCGCGGGCATGGCCGCGCTCTGGTTCCGCGGCGGCGGCCTCCCCATGAACGCGTTCCCGCCTCCCCGCTTCGTCCGCACGGGCCCGTACCGGCTCCTCGCGCACCCGATCTACGCCGGCGCGGTGCTCGCGTGCGCCGGCGCCGCCGCCTGGGCCGGTTCGCCGAGCGGGTTCTGGCTCGTGACGCCGATGCTCGTGCTCGGGTGCACGTCGCTCGTCCTCGGTTACGAGCGGCCGAAGCTTGTCGCGCGGTTCGGCCCCGAGGCGCGCGCGGGCCTCGCCGGCCGGGCCGTCGCTTCCGTCCTGCGGACCGCCGGCCTCGGCCGCGTCTGGGCGCTCCTCCGCGACGGCGCCGAGCGCGCCGCGAACTCCTGGCGCGAGTGGCGCGTCGGGCCCGTCCGGATCATCAACCACGGCCTCTGGGGTGGGCTCGCAGCGGGCGCGGGCATGGTGATCGTGACCGTGCTCGCCGGGCCCGCCTCCACGCCGTACGCGGTCCTGGTCTGGGCGGCCGCGCTCGTCGGCGCCGGGCTCTGGGCGCAGTTCGTCGAGGGCTCGCCGCAGCTCCTTCGCCCCTTCGGCTACTACGGAGGCCTGCTGGGCGCTGTGTTCGGGTTCGGCGCGGTCGCCGCCCTCGGCGGCGATGCCTGGCGGGTGGCCGGCGCGTACGCGGTCGCCACCCCGGTGATCCAGGCGATCGGCCGCGTCCGTTGCCTGGTCCAGGGCTGCTGCCATGGCCATGCGTGCCCGGAGTGGCTCGGCATCCGTTACCGGCATCCCCGCTCGCGTGTCGTGCGCGTTCCCGGCCTCGCCGGCGCGCCGGTCCACCCGACGCCGCTCTATGCGATCCTCTGGTGCGCGGCCTGGCTCCTCGCGATGCTCGGAACCTGGGCGCTCGCCATCCCGCTGCCCGCCATCCTCGGTGTCTCGTTCTTCCTGTCCGGCGTCGGCCGGTTCGTCGAGGAGGCGTACCGTGGCGAGCCGCAGACGCCGATCGTCCTCGGCCTCCGCGTGTACCAGTGGATGGCGATCGCGAGCTGCGTCGTCGGAATCGTGCTCACCTGTGTGCCCGGCCCCGCGGCCGCGCCCGGCCCCTCCGGCCTCTCGGTCTGGGCGGCGCTCCTCGCCTTCACCGTCTCCGGCGCGGCGCTCGGCGTCGACTTCCCCGAGGGGACGAAGCGGTTCTCACGTCTGGCCTGACGCGGGCGCGCGCCCGCGCCAGGGCCGCGCCACCCGTAGCCGCGCAGTGAAGATCGCGGCTGCCGCCACGAACAGCGCCGCGGTCCAGCCGAGCCCGAGCCCCGCCGGCCCGGCGGCGGACTGGTCGGTGAATGCCGCCACCGCGGCCGCCTGCACGGCGCCGTGCGCGGGGAGGAGCTCGACCAGGAACCGGTTCTGCAGCGACGCGTAGAAGAGCGGGTTCTGCAGCCACCCGGCGTCGAGGTTCACGAGCAGGACGACGAGCAGCATGCCCACCAGCTCGCGCCGCACCAGCGCGCCGACCAGGAGCCCGAAGGCGGCGTGCACGAGGGCACCGATCGCGAGCGCGCCGAGGAGCGCGACCGGTTGCTCGGGACGGACGACCGTGCGGAGGAGACCGAACGTGCAGGCCACCGCGGCCGCGAGGACCGCGACCAGGCCGAGGAGCCGGCCGGCGAGGATCTCCGTCGGGCGGCGGCCGCAGAGCACGAGCCGCCGCGTCGCGCCGGCGCCCTTCTGGACGAGATCGAGGGCGAGCAGCGCCGCCACCGCGCCGAGCGCGGCGACGCCCATGTAGACCGCGGAGAGCCCGCGCTCGGAGCCTTCGATGACGATGCCCCACGGTTTCGGGTGGTCGGGGTGGAACAGGATCGGCCGGTCGGGGGTCTCCACGGCCGGGACCGACGGCAGCTCCGCCCAGGCCTCGCGGATCGGGGTGACGAGCACCACCGCGCCGAAGAAGATGGCGGGCAGGAGCACCACGAGCGCGATCGCCAGTCGGTTCCGGACGAGGCGCCGGAGCGCCGCCCCGGTCTCCGCCGCCACCTGCGTCATCCGCACCGGAGCACCCCGTCGTCCAGCGCCCAGATGCCGTCGAGCCGCTCGCGGTCGTGCACGAGGTGCGAGACGAGCAGCACCGCCCGCCCGCGCGCGCGCAGCTCGGCCGCGAGCTCCCAGAACGCGAGGTATGTCTGCCAGTCGAAGGCGGCGCAGGGCTCGTCGAGCAGCACGACCTCGGGATCGCCGAGGAGCGCCAGCGAGAGGTTGAGCTTCTGCCGGACGCCGCCCGAGAGCTCGCGGACGAGCCGGTCAGTGTGTGCCCGGAAGCCGAGGCCATCGGCGAGCCGATCGAGCTCCGCGCGCCAGGCCTCGACGCCGAGCGCGCCCGCGAACAGCCGGAAGTGCTCCCGGACGGTGAGCGTGTCGAAGACGTCGGGCTCCTGCGGGCAGTATCCGAGCCGGCCGGAGAGGCGCACCTCGCCGGCGTCCGGCGTGAGGAGGCCTGCGAGGATCCGGAGCAGCGTGGTCTTGCCGCTCCCGTTCTCGCCCACGACGGCCGCGACCGTCCCGGGCGCGAGGGCGAGGGAGGCGCCGCGCAGCACCGGGCGCCCGCGGAAGGCACGGGCGAGGCTCCGAGCTTCGAGCGCTGCGGTGGTCATCGGCGGCACACTCTAGCATCGGCGCGCGGGAGCCGGCCGCAGAGTGCGCAGCTACCGCCGCCGCTGGCGTCGGATGGCGAGCGCCGCGAGGCCGAGGAGCGCGACGGCGGTACCGGGCCCGCTCGCACCGCTTGCGCAACCTGCGCCCACGGGCGTGCCGGGCGCCGAGCCGGGGCCGGTCCCCGGGTCGGTTCCCGGGCCCGTTCCGGGGCCGGTCCCCGGATCCGTCCCTCCCGACAGCTCCACGATCCGCGCCGCCAGCCTTGCCCGCGCCTCGAGGAGCTTCGCCGGCGCAACCTCCGTCTCCCACGGCTTCGGGAAGAGCGCGTCGGCCACGCCGCGCGCGAACGCCGGATCGCCGAGGTCGGAGACGGCCTTCAGATATTCGTGGTCCTCCATGCCCTCGCGGATCTCCTTGAGCCGGATCGAGGCCACCGGGATGTGCGTCGCGCCGCCGATCTTCGCCGGCGTGCCCGGGTAGAAGAGGGTCCCGTCGCCGTTCCCGCTGAAGTCCCACTGGTCGTTCCACGGATCGTGCGAGTAGGCCATCACCGTCTCGTAATAGAGCTCGCCCGTCACCCGGAGCTGGAAGGCGATCCACTGCATCGCACGGTTCCGGACCGCGGACGCGTCGATCATGTAGCTCGGCCAGCCCGTGTAGTACTGGTCCCAGGCGGTGGGGTTCTTGAAGTCCACCGTCCCGCCGCAGTCGTGGCTCATGCAGCTCTGGTAGGTCCAGAGCTCCCGCCGCGGCGAGCCCGCGAGGAAGTCGTCGTACCGCGCGCGCTGGTTCCCGGCAAAGCGGCCCGAGCGGTCGTGCATGAAGTTCACCACAGGTACGAGGATGTCGATGTCGCCGAGCACGCCCTTCTCCTGGGCCTCGTCGATGGTGGTGGTGACGAGCGTGCGGATGGCGGGGCTCGCGGCGCGCGCGGCCCGCGCGCGGTCCGGGATGTCCGACCACTGGCACGTGAGCGGAGGCTCGTCGCAGGTGTACTGGAAGAGCCGATCGCTCCAGCCGCGCGCGTCGAAGTACGGCGACCAGGTGTTCGCCGAGCCGATGAGCTCGAACGCCGTCAGCTTGGCCCCCGCAAGGTCGCCGGGCCCGGTGCCGTCGAGCGCGGCCCCGAAGTACTGGCCCATGTGCTCGGGCGTGAAGACGCCGACGTCCACCTTCGAGAGGCTGATCCGGTGGGAGAGGCCGAGCTCGCCGTAGCGGGCGCGCAGGCGTGAGAAGGCGTCGCCCGCGGAGAGCCCGTGTGCCGCGGGGATGCCGCCCCACGAGAACCCGAAGGCGCTCTTGAGCGACGCCGTCGAAGGCAGCGTGAAGGGCCACACGCGCAGCGAGACGGGGACCGTCGCCTCGCCGCCGGCCCAGGTGACGCGCACGGAGCCCTGGTACGTGCCGGCCGGCGCGCTCGGCGGCACGTGCACCTCGCCCCCGATCGCGCGGCTCTCGCCGGAGGGCACGGCGAAGGGG
>JAEZXM010000391.1 GCA_023419875.1 Pseudomonadota bacterium
GGCCGAGTGTACCCGCTCACCGCGATGAGCCGGAGCGGTCTGCCCGCGGGCGCCTCTGCGCGGAGCGCCCGCGCGACGTCGTATCCGCTCATCCCCGGGAGCCCGAGATCGCACAGCACCGCGTCCGGCCACCGGGTCCGGGCCCGCGCCACCGCGCTCGCTCCGTCGTAGGCGACGTCGGCGGAGTGCCCGAGGAGCTGCACGACCTCCGCGAGCGAGTCGGCGGCGTCCGGGTTGTCGTCCACGATGAGGAGGAACAAGCGTTCACGCGGGCGCGACGGAGCGGGACCGGCCGCCGCGGCCGCGGGAGCCTCCACGAGCGGCAGCCGGACGGTGAACTCCGCGCCGCGCCCCGGACCGGCGCTCTCCGCCGCGACGGTCCCCCCGTGGAGTTCGGTGATCTTCTTCACCAGCGCCAGCCCGAGACCGAGGCCGCCCTCGCCCCCGGAGTGCGTCGGCTCACCCTGCACGAACGGCTCGAAGACCGTGGCGAGCAGCGCAGGATCGATGCCCTTGCCCGTGTCGCGGACCCGGATCTCCGCCCGCGCGCCCGCGGACGCCAGGGAGACTCGAACCTGGCCGCCTGCCGCCGTGAACTTCTCCGCGTTGTGGAGGAGGTTGCCGAGCACCTGCGTGATGCGCGTGGCGTCGGCGTCGGCCCACACCGGCTCCCGGGGCAGCTCGACGTCGAAGACGACCCCCCGGTCGCGCAGCGACGGCGCGGCGTCGTCGAAGGCGCGGCGGACCACCTCGCGCAGGTCGACGTTCGAGCGCCGCAGCTCGAACTTGCCGCGGACGATCCGGGTGACGTCGAGCAGGTCGTCCACGAGCCGCGTGAGGTGCTCCGTCTGGCGATCGAGGACGGCCTGAGCGCGCTCCACCGGCGAGCTCCCCGGCGACGAGCGGCGCACGACCTGGACCGAGTTGCGGATCGACGCGAGCGGGTTGCGAAGCTCGTGCGAGAGCATTCCGAGGAACTCGTCCTTGCGCCGGTTCGCCTCGAGGAGCGCCGTCTCGGCCGCATCGCGTGCCGCCTCGCTGCGCGCCACCCGGGCGGCGTCGCGCCAGGCGAGGAGCGTCAGGGAGGTCATGAGCACGACCACGAGGAGCGCCACGCCGAACGCGCCGTCGTACAGCCCTGTCTTCAGGCCCTGCACCACCACCCACCCGACCACGAGCGGCACCGCGAGCAGGTACACCGGCGTGCGGCGCGCCAGGCTCGCGCCTGCGCCGTGGCCGTGCAGCGTCGTGAGGAGGCCGCCGCCCGGGATGGCCAGCAACCCGCCGATCGCGAGCGCCTCGAGGGTGCACGCCGTGACGAGCGCGATGCCCGTGAACTGCGCCACCGCGTACAGGGCCTTCGCCCGGTACGCGTACCCGACCAGCGGCAGGAGGGCGATCGCCGCGGTGGTGAGGAGCATCGCCTGGACGACGCCGCGGAGCCGGGGCCCACCCCTCCCGGCGAGCGCGAACGAAGATCCGAGCAAGAGGAAGCTCAGCGAGGCCGGCGGGCCCATCCGCCCGGGCGCCGTCGTCGCCAGCGCACCCGGCGCCTCGGTGACGATGAGCTGGTCGATGCCGAGATCCACGCCGAGGACGTGCTCGAGGACCGTGAGCGCGCCGATGGCGGCGGCGGCCCACGCCGCCACCGCGCCAGCGCGGCCCGGTGTCCCCCCGCGGAGGGCGATCCGGAGAAGCGCGAGCCCGAGCAGCACGAAGCACGTGGCCGCGTTCGCCTTCTGCGAGATCGCCGAGCCCAGCGTGGTCAGGCCGACCCATCCGCCCAGCCAGCCCGTGAGCACGGTGGCGCCGACGGCGATGGAGAGGACCGCGATGGCGAGCGCCATCCAGGAGGCCGAGGTGCGGGCCAAACGAGGCGCCATCGGACGGGGTGGTGCGGACCGCTCCGGGGGATGCGTGTATCAAGCAATGGTACGCCTTCGGACGCCGCCGGGCGGTGGCCCGCTCGGGGTACAGGCCGAGAGGGGTCGCCCCGGTGGGTGGGGCACGCTTCAGCCCTGGGCGCTGCTCGAGGCCCCCCGGCGCAGCTCCTCCCGCCGCGCGTCCACGGCGGCGATCACCTGGGAGCGCTGCATCACCCAGGCCCGCTCCAGCTCCTCGGTCCAGCCGGCGAGCACCCAGGGCACCCGCTCGGCCAGGCTGGCGAGGAGCCGATCCACCGCCGCCACCTTGCCGCGGAACGAGAGCTGTCCGCCGTCGCGGTCGCACACGACCGCCTCGTACGTCTTGCCGACCGTGACGAAGTACTGCTTCTGCGCCGTCACCTTCTTGTGGATCCAGACGAGCCGGTCCACGGGGACGAGGTCGAACCCGTAGACGCGCTCGCGAAGGAGCCAGGACCGGGTGAGCGTCGCGCGGCCCGGGAACTTCTGGAGGTCGTTCGCGCGCGTCTCCATGTCGATCTGCGCGGCGAGCGAGCGGGCCTCGCCGAGCTGCGCGAGGCGCTTCCAGATCGGGTGCGTGGCGGGGCGCGCCCGCCGCGCCGACCAGCGCTGGAGCTGGGCCAGGGCGAGGAGGAGGAGGACGGCGCCGGCCGCCAGGCCGAAGGCCCCGTTCGCGCGGGACGTGGTGGCGTCGAGCACCAGGGGGAGCATGGTGGGCGCGATCTCCGGCTCGTCCCTGATGACGGCAGCGATCACCTCGCGGTCCACGCCCTCGGGCTTCCGCAGCCAGCCGGACACGGCTGCGCCACCGGTGCCGACCGGCGCCTTCACGATCAGCGTACGCTCGCCGTCGTGGAGCGCCAGGTAGACCGCGGAAACACGTCGGCTCGTCTCCCGGTTCGAGTACTTGTCCTTCTTGACCGTGATCTCTTCGCGGCCGGTCTCGAGCAGCTCCCCCTCGAGGCGGACGAAGGATCGCGCGGGAGCCTCGCGGCCCGCCTGCGCGACCTCGGGGAGCGTCGCCGGGAACGGGCCGCGCAGATAGTTGTCGAAGTAGCCTCGGGTCGCGACCGCCAGGCCACCGAGGAGCGCGAGCACGAGCACGCCGGTCCACAAGACGTTGCGGTTGGTACGCTCGACTTGCCTGTCCACGAAGAGCTGCATGCGCGGGACCTCCCGGGTCCGGAGGCGGACCCGGCGAGCAAAGCACATTCACGCTCAGGCAGTCATCCCGTCGCGGAGCGTACGGGCGATGTGGGTCCCGGTCTCCTATCCCCGCACGACCTTCTTCACGCCGCGTTCCACGAGCCACCGCGCGACGCGCTCGCGCTGATCGCCCTGGACGGCGATGACCTCGCCCTCGACCCCGCCCCCGCACCCGAGCGCGCGCTTGAGCGTATCGGCCCAGCGCTCGAGCTCGGCGGGCGCGAGCTCGAGC
>JAEZXM010000423.1 GCA_023419875.1 Pseudomonadota bacterium
GAGCACCGCCCACGGGTAGACGAACACCGCCTCGACGTCGAACACGATGAACAGGATCGCCACCGTGTAGAACTTCACCCCGAACCGCTCCCGCGCCGAGCCGACCGTCTGCGAGCCGAACTCGAACGGCGTCTCCTTCACCTCGCTCGGGCGGCGCGGGCCGAGGACGTTCGACAGCACGAGCAGCAGGAGGCCGAGCCCGAACCCCAGGGCGAGGACGATCGCGATGGGGAGGTAGACCAGGAGTTCGTTCATGATCGCAGGGGCGTCCAGACGGGCCCTTAACTGCCTGCGCGTACCATCTTTGTCAACGGTTTCCGGGCACTTGACTTACCTGCCCGCTCGGGAGTATCCCCCACCTGCGTTTCCTCTTTGTTGGCCAGAGGATACGCAAGCTCGAGGGCATCCGCATGGGATTCGATTTCGGCGCGGTCCTCGCCTTCGCGCTCCTCGCGATCGTCTTCGCCTTCGGCGGCATCACCCTCTCGAGAATCGTCGCGCCGAGGGTGCCGAACGCCGAGAAGGCGAGCATCTACGAGTGCGGCGAGCGCCCGGTCGGGATGGCGTGGTTCAACTTCAACCCGCGCTTCTACCTCGTCGCGCTGGTGTTCGTGATCTTCGAGGTGGACATCGCGCTCACGTTCCCCGTCGTGGCCGTCTACCGGCGCTGGGTGGAGGAGAGCCCCCTGCTCGCCTGGGCGGCGCTCGCCGAGCTCCTGGTGTTCACCGGGATCCTCGTGGCCGGGTTGGCCTGGGTCTGGGCGCGCGGGGATCTGGAGTGGGTGAAGAAGCTCGAGAACCGGCCGGCCGCGCCGGGGCGCCCGGTGGAGGAGACTCGATGGCAGTGAAGATGGGCCACGGCGATGCGGGCGGCGACGTCACGCTGTTCCACACGAGCCAGCTCGACCAGCTCATCAACATGGCCCGCGAGAGCTCGCTCTGGTACCTGCTGTTCGGCCTCGCCTGCTGCGGGATCGAGCTCATCCAGACGGGCGGCCCGCGCGCGGACCTGATGCGGTTCGGGGCCATCCCGCGGGCGTCGCCGCGCCAGGCGGACTTCATGATCGTCGCCGGGACGCTGACGTACAAGATGGCGCTCCGCGCCAAGCTCCTCTACGACCAGATGTCCGAGCCGAAGTACGTCATCTCGATGGGCTCGTGCGCCAACTGCGGCGGCCTCTTCCAGCTCGCGTACTCGGTGTGCAAGGGCGTGGACAAGATCATCCCCGTGGACGTCTACGTGCCCGGCTGCCCGCCGCGGCCGGAGGCGCTCACCGAGGGGCTCATCCGGTTGCAGGAGATCGTCCGTCGCGAGAGATGGACCGAGAAGCGCCGCCCCGAGGGCGCGCGCGTCATCCCAGTGACCCGGTAGATCGCGCTGCCGGCGAGCTGACCCACAGAGCGTTCTGGCCCGGCCTCCGGCGCCGGCCCTCGCGGGCCGGGCCTTCCGGAGGTCCGGGGTGTCGGCGTGACGCCGGCACCCCGGCGTGATCACCGGGAGCGTGTGCATGACGATGCAGGAAGTTCACGAGCGGTTGAGGGAGCGGTTCGGCGAGGACGTCGGTCCGCTGGGCGAGCCCAGGGTCGATCCGTTCTGCGTGGTCCGCCCGGCACGGATCGTCGAGGTGTGCCGGTTCGCGAAGGAGGATCCCGCCCTGGCGATGGACTTCCTCGAGGACCTCACCGCCCTGGACTGGCCGGGTCGAAACGTGATCGAGGTGGTCTACCACCTCTTCTCCTATCGGCACCGCCACGGGATCGTGCTCAAGGTCGAGGCGGACCGCGCCGCGCCACGGGTGCCCACGGTCGAGGGCGTCTGGAAGGCCGCGACCTGGCTCGAGCGCGAGGTCTACGACCTCTTCGGCGTCGGGTTCGAGGGCCACTCCGACCTGCGCCGGATCCTGATGCCGGACGACTGGATCGGCCACCCGCTCCGCAAGGACTACCAGGAGGCGGGCGGCTACCACGGCATCGGCAACACGCGCGAGAACCCGCTCGTCGAGCTGCGCCGGCTGGACGAGCGCACGCGCGCCTCCGCGGCGCCCGCCGTTCCGCCGGCGGCCCCGCCACCGGCGCCGCCCGCCACTCCCGCGCCCTCCTCCGGCGAGAAGGCCTGACCATGGAACGGCTCATCCTCAGGCGGATGCAGGCGGACGGCGAGGAGATGATCCTCAACTTCGGTCCCCAGCACCCGTCCACCCACGGTGTCATCAACTTCATGGTGGAGACCGACGGCGAGGTGATCCGCAAGGCGATCCCCGACGTCGGCTACCTGCACCGGGCGATCGAGAAGATCGGCGAGCAGGTCGGCTACCCGGGGTTCATGCCCTTCACCGACCGCGTCGACTACGTCGCGGCGATGTTTCCGAACGAGGGGTACGCGATCGCGGTGGAGCGGCTCCTCAAGCTCGAGATCCCCCCCCGGGCGCAGTGGCTGCGGGCGATCTCCTGCGAGCTCTGCCGCATCGCCTCCCACCTCATCGCCGTGGGCACGATGACCATGGACATCGGCGCCTTCACGCCCATGCTCCACGGCGTCCGCGAGCGCGAGACGCTCAACGACCTCATCGAGGCGCTCTGCGGCGCGCGGCTCACGTACAACTACCACCGCATCGGCGGCGTGGCGTTCGACCTGCCCGAGGGCTGGCGCGACCGGACGCTGCGGTTCCTCGACCACTTCGACCGGTTCCTGGTCGAGTTCGACCGCCTCATCTCGTTCAACGAGGTGTTCGTGAAGCGGCTCGCGGGCGTCGCGGTGATCCCGGCGGCCATGGCCAAGGACTACGGGCTCTCCGGCCCGAACCTCCGCGGCTCGGGAGTGGACTGGGACCTCCGCCGCGACCTGCCCTACGCCGCGTACCCGAAGTTCGAGTTCCGGGTCCCGGTGGGCAAGGGGTTCGTGGGCACGGTGGGCGACTCGTTCGACCGGTACTACGTGCGCTGCCTGGAGATGGCCGAGTCGTCGAAGATCGTCCGCCAGGCGCTCGAGACCCTGCCCGACGGCGAGTACATGGCCAAGGTCCCGCGCCGCATCAAGCCCGAGGCGGGCGAGGCGATGTCGCGCGTCGAGAGCGCGCGCGGCGAGATGGCCTTCTACGTGGTGTCCGACGGGACCGAGAAGGCCTGGCGGGTGCGGGCCCGGACCGGCTCGTTCCTGGCGATGGGGATCGTGGACGCCGTCTCCCCCGGCCTGATGGTGGCGGACCTCGTCGCGCTCATCGCGTCGCTCGACGTCGTGGCCCCGGAGATCGATCGATGACGCCCCTTCGACAGGCTCAGGGTGAGCGGAGCACGAACTCTGCCAGGCCGGGGGCCACCCGCCGCCGCGCCCGCCTGGTGCTCCTCTTCACGCTGGCCGTGGGCGTCGGGCTGCCGGTCGGGCTGTTCGGCGCGATCGTGGTCCTCTCGCCGCTCTGGAAGCAGCTGACCGGCCTCTGGCAGCTCGCGGCGCTCCTCGGCCTCACGCTCGTGCTCCTCACCTTCGGCGCGGTCGTCTCCGGCATCAGCGTCTGGTGGGAGATGCGCGTCTCCTCCCGGATGCAGAGCCGCGTCGGCTACAACCGCGTGGGCGCCGGCGGGTTCCTCCAGTGGATCGCCGACGCGGTGAAGCTTGTCCTCAAGGAGGACCTCGTCCCCGCCGAGGCCGACCGCGTGCTCTTCCGCGCCGCGCCGTACTTCGTGTTCGTCGGCTTCGGCCTCACCTTCGTCGCCCTCCCCTTCGGCGAGAGCCTCATCGCTGCGGACCTCGACGTCGGCCTCTTCTACCTCCTGTCGGTCACGGCGCTGGTCGTGGTCGGGATCCTCGTCGCCGGCTGGTCGTCCAACTCGAAGTGGTCGCTCTTCGGCGGCATGCGGGCGGCGGCCCAGGTCATCTCGTACGAGATCCCGGCGGGGCTCGCGGCGATGGTGCCGGTGCTCATGGCCGGCACGCTGCGGATGCAGGGGATCATCCAGGCGCAGGGCGCCTGGCCCTGGCAGTGGAACCTCTTCACGAACCCCTTCGCGCTGGTGGCGTTCGTCGTCTTCTTCATCGCCCAGCTCGCGGAGGGGAACCGGACGCCCTTCGACCTCCCCGAGGCCGAGTCGGAGCTCGTCGCCGGCTATCTCTCCGAGTACTCGTCCTTCCGGTTCGCGATCTACTTCCTCGTCGAGTGGGGGAACCTCTGGGTGATGTCCGCCGTCGCGGTGACCCTCTTCCTCGGCGGCTGGCAGGTCCCGGGCGTCGGCCCGGAGACCTACGCGGCGGCGAAGGGCGCCGGATCGTTCCCCGCGCTCGGGTGGTGGGGGCTCCAGGTCCTCTCGATGTTGGTCTTCGTCGCGAAGACGCTCTTCCTCGTGAACGTCATCATCTGGATCCGCTGGACGCTGCCGCGCATCCGCGTCGATCAGATGATGTCGCTCTGCTGGAAGTACCTCGTCCCGTTCGCGTTCGCCTGCTTCGTGGGGACGCTCTTCTGGCAGATCCTGGTGGTGAACGCGCCGTGGGCGCCCCTCGCCTCCGGCCTCGCGCTCACCGGCCTCGCGCTCCTCGCCACGTTCTTCTTCCTCCGGCTCACCCTCCGCAACGTCTCCGCGGTCGGTGACCGGATCGACCTCACCAACTGGTGATCCGATCCATGGCCCAGACCGTCCGCGCCTACGCCGCCGCCGTCGGGACCACCGTCCGGTCCATCTGGCACGGCATGTCCGTCACGCTCTCGTACCTGCTCCGGCGGCCGATCACGGTCCAGTACCCGGACCGCACGGCGCTGCCGGTGCGCGACATGCTGCCGCCGCGCTACCGCGGGCTCCTCGAGGTGGACGCCGCGATCTGCACCGGCTGCCAGGCCTGCGAGCGCGCCTGCCCGATCGACTGCATCAAGATCGTCCTCGAGAAGGATCCCGCCAACCCGAAGCAGCGCCTCGTCACCCAGTTCGACATCGACGAGGCCAAGTGCATGTACTGCGGCCTCTGCGTCGAGCCCTGCCCCACCGGCTCGATCCAGCACACGCCGGAGTTCGAAGCCTCGAGCACGGACCTCCGCACCCTCACCTTCCGCTGGGCGGCGGAGCCCTGGCCCGTCTACAAGGTGCCGAAGGACGCGACGTACTACCCGCGCGTCCCGCTCGGCTCGATCCTCCGCCCCATGCTCGCGGCCCGCCGCTGGGATGCGCGCGGCCCCGAGTTTCTCCCGCCGGAGGGGCCGGGAGCGGAAGCGAGCGCAGGCCCAGCCGGAGGAGGCTGGGCCGGAGCGAGCCGGGGGCCTGGGGGGCCGGCCTCTTCGGCCCCCCAGCAAGAAAAGGAGAAGCCGTGACCCGACGACTCGTCGCCTGGGCCGCCGCCGCCCTGCTGGTGGTGCTGTTCGTCGTCGCCGTCGCCGCCGTGGCCATCGCCCCCGCGGCGCAGCAGGCGCCGCCGGCGAGGCCCGGCCAGGGTGGCTTCGCCGCGGCCGCTTTCTACGGCCTCGCCGCGCTGACCGTCGGCGGCGCCGCGTTCGTCGCCTTCTCCCGGAACATCGTCTACAGCGCCGTCGGCCTGCTGGCCGCGCTCCTCGGCGCGGGCGCGCTCTACGTGCTCCTCTCCGCGGACTTCGTCGCCATCGTCCAGCTCCTCGTCTACGTGGGCGGCGTGATGGTGCTGGTCCTCTTCGCGGTGATGCTCACGAGCAAGATCTCCGAGGTGAACGTCTCCAACCGGAGCTTCGGCCTCTTCGGCGGGGCGCTGCTGTTCGTCGCCGTGGCGCCGGTGCTCGCGGCAGTCGCGCTCCTCGCGCCGTGGCGCGCGCAGGAGCCGGGGCCGATGGCCGAGACCACGGCCCGGATCGGCAATGCCCTCCTCACCCGCTGGCTCCTGCCGTTCGAGGTCGCCTCGCTCGTGCTCCTTGCCACCCTCGTCGGCGCTGTCGTCATCGCGCGCAAGGAGACCGAGGCCGACTGAGGCCGGGACGTCCATGACCATCTCGCTCGCGCACTATCTGATCGTGGGTTCGTTGCTGTTCACGCTGGGCCTCGTCACCGTCGCCACCCGCCGCAACGCGGTGGGCGTACTCATGGGCGTCGAGCTCATCCTGAACGGCGCCAACGTGAACTTCGTCGCCTTCGAGCGGTTCGGGAACGGCGGCGTGGGGGGCCACGTCTTCGCCCTGTTCGTCATCGTGCTCGCCGCCGCGGAGGCGGTGGTCGGACTGGCGATCGTGCTGGCCCTCTTCCAGACCTCGAAGACCATCGACGTCCGCCAGGCGGACCTCCTCAGGGAGTGAGCATGGGACACCCCGTCGCGGTCACGCAGGCGAGCCTGCTCTGGCTCATCCCGGCCCTCCCGCTGGCCGGGTTCGTCGTGAACGCCCTCCTGGGCGCGAAGCTCCAGAAGGCGTTCGGCAAGCGGGCGGTCCACGTCATCGCCATCGGCGCGGTGGCCGCCTCGTTCGCCGTCGCGCTGTTCTTCTTCGTCCGGATGCTCGGGCTCGACGCGGAGCACCGGCACCTCCAGGAGACGCTCTGGAACGTCTTCACCGCCGGGCGGCTCTCGGTGGACCTGGCCTTCGCCCTCGACCCGCTCTCGATGACGCTCGTGCTCGTCATCACCGGCATCGGCGCGCTCATCCACCTCTTCTCGGTCGGCTACATGGCCGACGAGCCGTCGTACTGGCGGTTCTTCTGCTACCTGAACCTGTTCGTCTTCGCGATGTTGCTCCTGGTGATGGGGGACAACCTCGCGGTGATGTTCTTCGGCTGGGAGGGCGTGGGCCTCGCTTCCTACCTGCTCATCGCGTTCTGGTACACGGACGCGGCCAAGGCCGCCGCCGGCATGAAGGCGTTCGTGGTGAACCGGATCGGCGACTTCGGCTTCCTGCTCGGCATCCTGGTGCTCTTCTGGGCGCTCGGCGGCGCCTGGTCGGCGCGCGAGGGCGGAGGGCTGCGCACCGACTACCGGCCGGCCGCGGAGCTGCGGACGCTCGACGGGGCCGTCGGGCCGGACGAGGCGGCGCGGCTCGCGCCCGAGGTGGACGGCGTGAAGCTCGGCCCCACCCTCTCCTTCCGGGAGCTCCGGGACCAGATCACGATCGAGGCGACGGGGGTGAAGGAGCGCCTCCAGGGCACGACGCTCTGGGGCCTGCCGGTGCTCGCGCTCATCGCCTTCCTGCTCTTCGTCGGTGCGATGGGGAAGAGCGCGCAGCTCCCGCTCTACGTCTGGCTCCCCGACGCGATGGCCGGCCCGACGCCGGTCTCCGCCCTCATCCACGCCGCCACGATGGTCACCGCCGGCGTCTACATGGTGGCGCGGCTCTCGTTCCTGTTCGCGCTGTCGCCGAGCGCGATGGGCTGGGTGGCGCTCGTGGGCGCCGTCACGGCGGCGTTCGCCGCGTCGATCGGCTTCTTCCAGCACGACATCAAGAAGGTGCTCGCCTACTCCACCGTCTCGCAGCTCGGGTTCATGTTCATCGGCGTGGGCGTGGGCGCGTACTGGGCCGGCACCTACCACCTCGTCACGCATGCGTTCTTCAAGGCGACGCTCTTCCTCGCCGCCGGCTCGGTCATCCTCGGCTGCCACCACGAGCAGGACATGCGGAAGATGGGCGGGCTCGGGCAGTACATGCCCTGGACGCGCAGGGCGTACCTCGTCGCCTGTATCGCCATCGCCGGGTTCCCGATCGCGAACGGGTTCTACTCGAAGGACGAGATCCTCTGGAAGGCGTTCACGAGCGAGCACCTCGCGCTCTTCGGCACGCCCGTGCCCTGGCTCGGGCCGGCGATCTGGGCGCTCGGCCTCGTCACCGCGACCGGCACCGCGTTCTACATGTACCGGTCGTACTACATGACGTTCACGGGGACGTACCGGGGCGGGCACGAGGACGGGGCCCATGGACACGGCGGCGGGCACGGCCACGGGGACGAAACGCACGGCCACACGCCGCGCGAGTCGCCCTGGACCGTGACGCTCGTCATCACCGCCCTCGCCGCGGGCTCCGTCCTGACGCTCTTCCTCGGGCTGCCCGCGCTCTGGACGCACGCGGAGCCGCTGTTCGAGCGCTGGCTCGAGCCGGTCCTCGCGCCGGCGATGGAGCTCTTCCGCTTCCGCGAGGCCGATCACGCGCTGGAGTGGCTCTTCCAGGGGCTCGGGGTGGCCGCCGCGTTCACCGGCTGGCTCGGCGCCCGCGCGCTCTACAAGGACGGCCGGAGCGCGGTGCCGGCGCGGCTCCAGGCCCGCTTCGCGCGCGCCTGGAAGGTGGTCTACGAGAAGTACTACGTCGACGAGGTCTACGCGTTCCTGGTGGTCCGGCCGCTGGTCCGGCTGGCGCAGCTCGCGGCCTGGTTCGACACGCACCTCATCGACGGGCTCGTGAACCTCGCCGGCGCGCTCGGCCGGTTCGCCTCGGCCATCAGCGACGTCATCGACCGCTACGCCGTGGACCGGGCGGTGAACGCCGTCGCCGAGGTGACCCGCGGCGCCGGCCGCTCCCTGCGGCGCGTCCAGACCGGCCGCATCCAGACCTACCTCTACGGCGCGCTCGGCGGCGCGCTCGCCGTGGTCCTGCTCAACTTCCTCCTGCAGTAGCGAGGCCCGAACATGCTCAACTCCGGCAACGTCCTCACCTGGGCCACCTTCGTCCCCCTCCTCGGGGCGGCGGTGATCGTCGTCCTGGTCTCGCTCCGCTCCCTGCTCCGCCTGCCCGCGCGGTTCACCGACGAGGCCTCGCGCCTCGTGGCGCTCGCGGCGAGCGGCGTCTCCCTCGTCGCGGCGGTCACGGCCTGGCGGCTCTACCAGCCGGGCGAACCGGGGATCCAGCTCGAGCACCACTTCACCTGGATCAAGTCCTTCAACATCGAGTACCACCTCGGCGTCGACGGGCTCTCGATCTCGATGGTCCTCCTCTCCGGGATCATCTCCTTCGTGGCCACCATCGCCTCGATGCCGTGGTGGTCGGGCGCGAAGGCGGCGCGGATGGCCGGCATGGTCGAGGACGGCGAGACCGGCCACGCCCACCCGAAGCACTTCTCCGTCCGCATGGTCCCGGGCTACCTCGCGCTCCTGCTCCTCCTCCAGACCGGGATGATGGGGACCTTCGTCGCCCTCGACATGTTCCTCTTCTACGTGTTCTGGGAGGTGATGCTCCTGCCGATGTACTTCCTCATCGGCATCTGGGGCGGGCCGCGCAAGGAGTACGCGGCGATCAAGTTCTTCCTCTACACGCTCGCGGGCTCGGTGCTGATGCTGCTCGCGATCATCGGCATCTACTACAACAGCCTGCCCGCGCCGCTCGCCGACGGCAGCATGTCGATCGACCACACCTTCAACCTCGTCGCGCTCGCCGAGCAGGGCGCGCAGGGCCGGTTCGAGCAGGCCGCGCCCATCCTCGGGATGAGCTTCGCGAAGCTCGCCTTCATCGCGCTCTTCGTCGGGTTCGCGATCAAGATCCCGATGTTCCCGTTCCACACCTGGCTGCCCGACGCCCACGTGGAGGCGCCGACGCCCATCTCGGTGATCCTGGCGGGCATCCTCCTCAAGATGGGCCCCTACGGCATCCTCCGGTTCAACTACCCGCTCTTCCGCGAGACGACCGAGTGGGCCGCGGCGGGCATCGCCCTCTTCGGCGTCATCAACATCGTCTACGCCGCGTTCGTGTGCCTCGCGCAGAAGGACCTGAAGCGTCTCATCGCCTACTCCTCCGTCTCGCACATGGGCTTCACCCTGCTCGGAATGGCGGCGATGACGCCGCAGGGCATCTCCGGCGCGGTGCTCAACATGTTCACCCACGGGCTCATCAGCCCGATGCTCTTCCTCATCGCCGGCGTCATCTACGACCGCGCCCACCACCGCGAGATCGAGCGATTCGGCGGCCTCGCCCAGGCGCTCCCGGAGTACTCGGCGATCATGGGGCTTGCCTTCTTCGCCTCGCTCGGCCTGCCCGGACTCGCCGGCTTCATCTCCGAGTTCACGGTCTTCACCGGCGCCTTTCCGGTGTTCACGACGTACACCGTGCTCGCCGCGCTGAGCGTGGTGATCACCGCCGCGTACTATCTCTGGGCGATCCACCGCATGTTCCTGGGCAAGCTCAACCCCGCGTACCAGGGCTACCCGGACCTCAACTGGCGCGAGCGGCTCAGCCTCTACCCGCTGGGCGTCATGGTGATCGTCCTCGGCTTCTACCCGCAGGCCGTCCTCGAGGTGATCAACGGCACCCTGCACAAGCTCATCGACGGGCTGAGTCCGCTGTGAGCCCCGCGCCCGGTCAGGAGCTTCGAATGGACCTCACCTCGTTCGTCCAGCCCAACCTCGACTCCCTGGCCTGGTTCCGCCCGGAGCTGGCGCTCACCGCCGGCGTGGTCGTGCTCCTCGTGCTCGACCTCGTCTGGAAGCACAGCTCGGGGCGCGTCCTTCGCCTCACCGCCGCGGCGCTGGTCGTCTTCGGGGCCGCCGCGGCGTTCCTCGTCGCGCAGCCGGAGGGCGGGACGGCTCTCTTCA
Source organism: Pseudomonadota bacterium (assembly GCA_023419875.1). Taxonomy (GTDB): domain Bacteria; phylum Myxococcota; class Myxococcia; order Myxococcales; family Anaeromyxobacteraceae; genus Anaeromyxobacter. The sequence continues at coordinate 10,445 of JAEZXM010000423.1, forward strand.
ACGGGATGATCGCCAGCGACGGCTTTGCCACCTTCTTCAAGTGGCTGTTCCTCGGCGCCGGGGCGCTGACGGTGATCGTGACCGCACTCGGCGCCGAGCTCGCGCCGGCGCGGCTGGGCGAGTTCTACGCGCTGCTCGCGGCGATCGTGCTCGGCATGTTCCTCATGGCGACCGCCACCGACCTCCTCATGATGTACATGGCCATCGAGCTCGTCTCGATGACGAGCTACGTGCTCGCCGGCTTCCGGCGTGCCGACCGGCGCGCCACCGAGGCCGCGCTCAAGTACGTCATCTACGGCGGCGTCGCCTCCGGCGTGATGCTCTTCGGGATGAGCTTCCTCTACGGCCTCGCGGGCGACTTCTCCTTCGCCGGGCTCGGAGAGGCGCTGGCGCGCGCGCTCCAGGGCGGCGGCGCGGAGGCGGCCGGTGGGCGGCTCGCCGTGGTCGCCGGCCTGGCCTTCGTCGCCGCCGGCATCGGCTACAAGGTCGCCGCGGTCCCCTTCCACATGTGGTGCCCGGACGTGTACGAGGGCGCCCCGACGCCCTTCACCGCGTTCCTCTCGGTCGGCCCGAAGGCGGCAGGGTTCGCGCTCGCGCTCCGGTTCTTCCTCGAGGTGTTCCCGGCAGGCGGCGGCGCGCTCTCCGCGGTCCCCTGGCCCGCGGTCGTCGGCATCGTGGCCGCGGTCACGATGACCCTCGGGAACCTCGTGGCGATCGTCCAGACCAACCTGAAGCGCCTCCTCGCGTACTCGTCGATCGCCCACGCCGGCTACACGCTCATGGGCCTCTCCGCCGCCTCGCCGGAGGGGATGCAGAGCGTGATGATCTACCTCGCCATCTATCTGGTCATGAACCTGGGGGCGTTCGTGGTGGTGATGCGCGTCGCGGGCGCCACCGGGTCGGAGTCGATCCTCGACTACCGCGGCCTCGTGCGCCGGCAGCCGATCACGGCGATCGCCTTCACCGTGTTCCTGCTCTCCCTCACCGGGCTGCCGCCCTTCGCCGGATTCATCGGCAAGTGGTACCTCTTCACCGCGGTATGGGAGCAGGTGGACGCGGCCGGAGGCGGCTGGTACGCGGTGCTGCTGGTGGTGGCCGCCCTCAACACCGCCGTTTCGCTCTACTACTACGCGCGGATCATCCGGGCGATGTTCCTCGACTCCCCGGCGGTGGACGCCCCCGCGCGGCTCCGGCCGGCCTTCGGCTACGAGCTCATCGCCGGCGTCTTCGCGCTCCTCGTGATCGTCGCGGGGATCCTCCCGCAGCCGCTCATCGACGCGGCGCAGCGGGTGCTGGCGCCGGGGTGACCGGAGGACCGCGTGATCCGTCAGATCGCCCACGTCTGCCTGTACACCGACCGTCTCGAGGAGATGCGCCGCTGGTACGTGGACGGCCTCGGGCTCCGGCTCGCCTTCCCGTTCGAGAACCCGGAGACGGGCGCGACCTTCGGCCTCTACTTCGACGCCGGCAACTCCACCTTCCTCGAGATCTTCGACCGCAAGGGCGCGGCGGAGATGTGGGGCGGCGAGGTTCGACAGGTCGAGCGCGGCACCGACCACCGCCACCTCTGCTTCGAGGTGACCGGGCTCGACGCGCTCCGCGCCCGCCTCCTCGAACGGCGGCTCGAGGTGACCGAGCCCAAGGTCGGCCTCGACCACTCGCGCCAGGCGTGGACCGCGGACCCGGACGGCAACCCGGTGGAGCTGATGGAGTACACGGCGGAGAGCCTGCAGCTCCGGCGGTAGGCGTTCGGTGACGCGGGGAAGGGGTGCTGCTACGGTGACCCTCGGGAGGCCACCATGAAGGCCCTGCTTCTCGCGTTCCTCTCGCTGGCGGCGTACACCGCAGGTGCAGACGCGCTCGCCTGCTCCGTCCTCAACGTCTCCACGGACGAGACCGTCCTCGTCGGCCGGAACCACGACTGGTGGGAGGACGCCGAGACGTCCCGCTACGTGGTCGAGTTCGTACCCGGCGCCGCGGGCGCGCACGGCGCCGTCTTCGGGGTCGCGCGGTTCCGGGGCATCATCGCGGTGTTCGAGGGCATGAACGATCGAGGGCTCTTCGCGGGCATCGCCGCCGTTCCTCGCCTCCCGGTGCCGCGCTCGCCGCAGGCGCGGGTCATGATCGGCACGCTCGTACGTCACCTCCTCGAGGAGGCGGCGACGGTGGAGGAGGCGACCGCGGTGGCGCGGCGATGGAACCCCGAGTTCTACGGCGAGTACCCCGACCACATCATGGTCGTGGACGCCTCCGGGAAGTCGGTCGTGCTCGAGTGGGTGGGCGGGGAGCTCCGGATCGTCGAGAAGCAGGGGCGCTTCCACCACATGACGAACGCATACCTCTCGCCGGCCGAACCGGCCGTCCTCCCGTACTGGGCGGTGGACGGACGCTACGACACGATCCGGACGCAGCTCGAGGGCGGGGGCGGGACCTCGATCGACGGCGTCTTCTCGGTGCTTTCCTCGGTGACGCAGACCGCTCCGGGCGCCACCACCGAGACGTCCTTCGTGTACGACCTCCGCGCGCGCACGGCGACGCTCGCCTTCCGGCGCGGCTACGATCGGAGGTTCGCCTTCCGGCTGGACGAGGAGCTCGCTCGCGGGCTGCACTCGGTCGTCCTCCGCGAGCTCTCCGGCGGGACCCTGCCTGCGGCCCCGCACGTGAAGGAGGCCCTCATCCACGTCCGATCCGGCGAGGTCTTCCGGAGCGAGCCGGGCCGCGCGGACGTGCAGCTCACCGCGCTCGGGTACGACACCTCGCTCACCTGCGCGCTCGACGGGCGGATCGCCTTCTCGCGGTTCGAGCTCTTCGACCCGGCCGAGCTCGCCGCCTCGCGGCTGGCCGTGCACGTGATCGGCCCCACGGGCGAGATCCGGCAGCTCACCTCCGGCGACCGCGCAGACGTCTTCACCGTCTGGCCGCGCGGCGGCGGCGACCAGCTCTACGTCGGTCGGCTCCATCCCGTCCCGGCAAAGCGTCTCGTCTACCGCACCCGGGCGAGCGCGAAGCCGGGCGACGAGGTCCTCGTGAGCGATCCCGCGCACGACGAGCGGGTCTTCACCTCCTTCCGCGACGGGCGGATCCTCGTCGAGAGCGATCGCGACGGCGGGTTCCGCCTCTACGCGCTCCGGCCCGGGCCGGACGGCAGGCCCGCGGCGTACCAGCCGATCCGGACCGCGTTCCGGGTTCGGGGGCGGCTCGACAAGGTGACGCTCTCTCCGGACGAGAGGCAGGTCCTCTTCGAGATGGCCCCCGGCAACGGCCTGTACGTCCAGGGCCAGGCGCGCGCCTATCGCGCCCGGTTCGACGCCCGCACGCTCACGATCTCCGCCCCGACGCCGATCGGGACGGAGCAGGACCACGCCTACCTCGCGCGCTGGGGGAAGGACGGGAGCGCCTTCTACTACCAGTCGGACCGGACGGGCTCGAATCTCCTGTACCGGTACGACCTCCGGAAACGCTCCGCGACCGCGGTGACCGACGGCGCGCTCAAGGACAGCTACTGCGTGCCGGGGATGCCGCACTGAGACAGCGGCTTCGTGAGCGCCCCGCGGTCGTTCAGTCCCGCCCGCCCGCCGCCAGGAACGCGACGATCTCCCGCCAGAGCGGCCCCTCCGGGTCGAGATCGAGGCCATTGTGCGGGACGTCCTCCTGCACGACCACCCGCTTCGGCCCGGGGAGGCGGTCCGCCAGCCGCCGCCCCTGCTCGATCCCCACCACCTCGTCGCGGCCCGCCAGGATCAGCACGGTCGGGCCGCCGAAGCCCGCGAGATCGTCCTCCGGTGCGTACCGGTCGCGGAGGATGAACGAGGGGAGCAGCGGGTAGTGGAGCCGGACGAGGTCGCTCATCCGCGCGAACGGGGTGAGGAGCAGGAGCCCCTGAACCACGCCCGGGCGCAGCGCCACCGCGCGCCCGGCCACCCCGCTGCCGAGGCTCTCGCCGACGATCCAGATCGGCGCCCCGCCCTCCTGATGAAGCTCGTCGAGCGCCTTCGCGGCCGCCGCCTCGAGCGTGGCGAGGGCCGGCGCTCCCGGACGGGCGCCGTAGCCCGGGTACTCGAGCAGGATGACCTCCACGCCGGCCCCCGAGAGCCCGGCGGCGACGTCGATCCGGTCGAGCGCCGAGCCGCCGTTCCCGTGCAACACCAGCGCGCGCGCCACGGCGCTGCCTCGTGTCTCGGCGCGCCAGCCGACGAGCGCTCCGGCGCGGTCACGCCAGGGCTCGAGCCCCAGCCGCCCGGCGGCGGTGATCGCCGCCTGCTCCGGGTAGCGGCTCGGGAAGTAGAGGAGCCGCCGCTGGAAGACGAAGACCAGCAGGCACACGGCGACGTAGAGCACCGCGGCGACGGCGACGATCCAGGTCATTGCCCGCATCGCGCGACATCCTATCCTCACTCCCCGTCCGCTCGTCGAGCGACTTCACGGCCTCGACGCAGCGCCGCTACCGACCCTTCAACGCCGACCGCGCGATCTCCGCGAACGCCGCGGCCGCACGCGAGGGCGGCGCGCCGGCAGGGGTCACGAGGCCCACGCTCCGCTCGGCGGTGAGCCCCTGGAGCCGGACGGCGGCGAGGACGCCGTCGCGCACCTCGCGCTCGACGGCCAGCGCCGGGACCACCGACACGCCGAGGCCCAGCTCGACCAGCTTCTTCAGCACCTCGACGCTGCTCATCTCCATCACGACGCTCGGCGCCGCGCCGAGCCGGGCCAGCTCCGCGTCGAGGAGCGCCCGCGCGCCGGTGGTGCGGTCGAGGAGCAGGAGCGGGTACGGGAGGATCGCCTCGAGCCCGACGCGCCGGCGCCGGGCGAGCGGGTGATCGGGCGGGCAGACGATCACCTCCTCCTGACGGGCGAGCGGCTCGAGCCGGAGCCGCTCCGCCGCCGGGCGCCCGCCCATCCGGAGGCCGGGCGGCAAGGGCAGCGTCACCACCCCGACGTCCACGGCGCGCTCGACCACGCGCTCGGCGGTGGACGGGGACGGGCGGTTGTCGATCCGCAGCTCGACCCGAGGGTGGCGCGCGCGGAAGGCGGCGAGGATGGGCGGCAGCACGTAGTACGCGAGCGTATCGCTCGTGCCCACCACCAGCACTCCCGTCTCCAGCGCGTGCAGCGCGGCCAGCCCTTCGCGCGCCCGATCCATCTCGTCGAGGACCCGCTCGGCGCGCTCCAGCAGCGCCCGACCGGCCGCGGTGAGCTCCGTGGTCCTGCCGTTCCGGAGGAAGAGCCGCACGTCCAGCTCCCCCTCGAGGCGCGCCACCGCCTGGCTCACCGCGGACTGCGTCCTCCCCAGCCGCCGGGCGGCGCGGGAGAAGCCGCGCTCGCGGGCGACGGTGACGAAGGCGAGGAGCCGGTCGGCGTCCAGGGTGCGCATGAGCGGCGCTAATACATACCATCACGACGATTCGTTGGCATGATTCGACGCCCGCGGGCAGGATCCCGATCCGTTCCCGGTCTCCCGGAGGAATCGCGTGCCCATGCTCGAGCTGGCCGGCGCCCCGGCCCTCACCCCTGCCCGCCTCGCTCGGAGGCTCCGGAGCCTCCAGGCCCTGAGCCCCGGGGTGACGGGGCTCGCCGCCGACCACGTCCACTTCGTGGATCTCGAGGGGCCGCTCGACGACGCTTCGCTCGCCGTCCTCGACCGCCTGCTCCGGTACGGGCCGCGGGCGGCCCGCCAGCGGGCCCCCGACGCGGAGCGCGGCTGCGCCGCGGGTTCTGATCTCGAACGCGGCGCGCACGCCGAGGGGCTTCGGCTCCTCGTCGTTCCGCGCCAGGGCACCATCACACCCAGGTCCAC
>JAEZXM010000433.1 GCA_023419875.1 Pseudomonadota bacterium
CACCTGCTCCGCGTCGGGCGACGGGAGCTCGAGCGGGAGGTGGAGCGTGAGCCGGAGGAGCGCGACGGTGCGCTGCGCGAGCGGCAACGCCGCGGGGACCGCCGTCGTGTCGGGGAGGGTGTCGGCGGTCCCGGGACCGTCCAGGGAAAGGAGCGGGCTCGTGGGCCGGGTGGGTGAAAGCGGCAGCGCGGCGGCGGGCGCAGGCGGCGGCGGGCTGCGCCTGCGCACCTCGTCCTGGTGCTGCACGCGGACCTGCGTCTTCCCGAAGCGGAGGACCGAGCCCGGTCGGATGAGGGCCTCCTGCACCCGGTCCTCCCCCACGAACGTCCCGTTCCGCGACTCCAGATCCACCACCCAGAGCTCGCTCCCGCGCCGCTCGAACATGGCGTGCATGCTCGAGATCCAGGGATCGTCCACCTGGAAGTGCGCCTCCGGCGAGCGGCCGAGCACGGTCGGCATCTCCGGGAGCTCGAACACCGCCCCGGCGCGTGCGCCGGTCAGGACCACGAGCTCCGCCACGTCGCTTCCTCCAGGCGCGCCATACTACGGCAAGGCACGGAGAAAGCGAGGCCTCCCGCGCGTCGTGCACGGAGATCCAGGGCCGGACCGTGGGTCGCCCCGCGGGCCCGCCCCCGCGCCCCGCAGTCCTAGACCGTCCTGCGCCGTGGCGACATCACCGCGCCCACGATGAGAAGCAGGAGGATCGCGCCGATGAGGCTTCCGATGAACCCCGAGGGAGTGAACCCCGAAGCGTCCCTTCCGCCGAGCGCGGACCCCACGAGGCCGCCGATGAGAGAGCCGGCGACGCCGAGCACGGTCGTCATCACGAACCCGAGCCCCTGCTTTCCGGGCACGATCGCCCGCGCGATGAGGCCGACCACGAACCCGAACACGATCCAGGCGATGATTCCCATGTACGCCTCCCTTCCCTGCTCATCGGCCAAGGTAAGTCGGGAGGACGCGCAGTGGCCCGCTCGTCCGGATCCGCCGCGCCCGCCGGGCCGGCGGCAGGGGGAGCGCTCGCCGGTCACTCCCCGTCTTCGGGCAGCGCGGCCTCGGCCTTCATCAGCTCGCGCATGACGACGGTCGCGTAGTTGCCCCTGGGCAGCTCGAACCGGGCGCGGTACCCGTCGCCGTCCCCCTCCAGCGCGACTCGCACCGGGAGGCGGGCAGCGCGCCGCGTCCCCGCCGCCTCGCCTTTGCCGCGCAGGAGGTCCTCCGGTCCCACACCCGAGGCCGCCAGGATGCGCGCCTCGCGCGCCGCCGCCTCGCCGGCCGCGGGCTTGAGCTCATGGCCGAACATCGGCCCGGCGGGCGAGATCTCGAACCGGGCCACGCGCGGCCCGTCCACCGACGGGTCCTCGCAGGTGAAGAGCCCGCCGCTGTCGAGCTTCTTCATGACGTCGCCGGCGAGCGCCGCGGCGAAGAGCCCGTCCCGGATCCGCTCGGCGAGCCACCGGTTGAACAGCTCCGACTGGAACGCCGAGATGCAGAGCCGGCGCAGGAACCGATCGCGCCCTGCCCGGAGCGCCTCGGGCGTGCGCTCCGCCCGCAAGATCGCGCGGCCGATCTCCGCATTCCGGCCGTCCGCGCCGAACCGCTGCGGACCGAAATACCCGGGCAGCCCGCGGTCCGCGAGCGCCGCCGCGGCGGACCTCGCGCGTTCGAGATCGCCGCCCCGGACGACGAGCTCGAACCGGTTGGCGCGGACGTGGCCGGGCCGGAGCTTGTTCGCGTGCCGCGAGATCGACTTCACGACCAGTCCAGGCGAGGCCAGCGCGGACGGGTCCGGGTCCTTCGCCGCGGGGAACGAGAGCCACTGCGTCGTCACGGCGTCGCGGTCCTTCATCCCCGCGTATCCGGCGTCGCGCTCGGGGACCCCGAGCGTCCGGGCGAGGGCCCGGAGCGCGTCGCGGGTGGTGCGGCCGCGCTTCTCGACGAGGAGGTAGAGGTGCGGGCCGCTCCCGGAGGGCAGGTACGCGGGGATCTCGTCCACCCGGAAGTCCTCGGGTGAGGCGCGGAGCGTGCCGCCGGAGCCGGGGAGGTCGGAGGTGACGAAGGGAAGGACGATGGGTTCGAGCGCGGTCACGGGACGCGGAGGGTATCAGTACCGATCGCCGAGCTGGAGCTGTGGATGCTGGGCGGGGAACAGCACCGGCACGAGCCGCGCAGCGTCGCCCTGGAGCCGGATCCTCCCGACCTCGCACGTCTCCAGGGGATCGTCGGTGCCGATGAGGAGCTGGGCGAGGTGCCACCCGGCGCGGAGGGCGCTCGTTCCGGGCGCCGCCGGGACCACCCGCACGTGCCCGCGGTCGAGGGCGAGCCCGACGGCGCCCTCCGGCCCGCGGACGAGCAGCGTGCCGCGGTAGCCGTCGAGCTCGGACGCGCCCACCCGTCGCGACAGCTCCGGCTCCATCCCGCGCAGGCAGGCGGTCAGGTCGACCACCCGCACCATCGCCTCGCCGTCGCGGGCGAACCGCTGCTCGTACCGGCAGTTCAGGGTGCGCAGGCGGCGGGCGAGCGCCGAGCCGTACGGGAGCGTATCGAACCGCAGCTCGGGCAGCGCCTTGCGCTCCGCGAGCCGCCCCAGGCAGGCGAGGACCGTGTCCGGGTCTCCCGTCGCCTCGATGATCACGAGGTCGTGCCGGTCCTCGTGTACGAAGACGTGACCCGCGGCCCGACCCCGGCGGTCGCGCCAGAGCCACCCCTCGGGCGAGGTGCGCGAGGAATGGAAGAAGCCCTTCGAGAAGGTGGGCCGGACGGCGGTGCCGGTGAGCCCGGCGTTCCACTCGTTGTGGAGGCGGGTCACGTCGGCGCCGGGAGCGAACGGGATCCGGTGCAGGCGGGGCACCGGACCGGCGGGGGGCGGCAGGTACTTCCGCTCGAGGCGCCAGGTGGACTCCCGCCACGCGGCGACGTAGCCGAACCGATGGTAGAAATCGTCGATCCCGAACAGGATGGAGAGCGGGTAGCCGCGCGCGCGCATCCGCTCGACGGAGTGCGGGGCAGTCCGCGCCATGTATCCCTTCTTGCGGAACGCGGCGTCGGTGGCCACCGCCCCGATTCCGCCACAGCGGACCGTCGCGCGCCCGATCCGCATCCGGTAGTCCCAGACGCCGAAGTGGCTCACGAGCCGTTCGCCCACGAACCCCACCGCCGAGGCCGCCCAGTCGTAGTGGCCCTCGAGCAGGTAGTAGCCCTCCGAGACGCGCCGGGTCGGGAAGTAGCTGTCAAAGGTCTTCGCGACGAGCTCGACCACGGCGGCGCCGTCGGCGGCGCGGGCGGGAGATCGGACGGTGAGTGGAGCGGTCATGCGCGGGAAACTCCGGCGAGCGGCGCCCCGGACGTGCGCGCCGCCGCGGTCAGCGTTCCTTCGACAGCTCCGAGAGCGCCTCGAGCTTCGGCCCGAGCGCTGCAGCGAGCGCCTCGTCGGCCTCGGGCGTGAGCCGCTCGGCGACGAGGAAGAGCTGGAAGAAGAGCAGCTCGCGGAGGGCGGCGAGGAGGAGCCGCACCGGGTCGCCGGTGGGCTCGAGCCGGATCAATGCCCCGCCGTTCATCGCGGAGAGGTTGCCCAGGATCGTGTCCACGTCGATGGCGCCGTCGTCGGCGTGCGGCGCGCGGTTCCAGACCGCGGCGAGGGCGTGGCCGGAGTCGGCGAGGAAGGCCCGCACCCCGGAGCGGAAGCCCGCCCGCCCGGCCTCCGGGATCGCCGCCGTCACCATCCGGTAGAGCTCGTTCATGCCGGCGGCGAGCGAGCGCAGCACGGTGGCGGGATCGCCCTCCACGACCGGCTGGCCCACGGCCTCGACGTAGCCCGCCTCGGCGAGGTGGTAGAGGATCTTGGTGGTCTCGAACTCGGAGAGGTGGGCGCGCACCGCGATCTCGCCGACGGTGGTCCTGCCGTCGACGAGCGCGAACACCGCCTGCTCGGGCGGCTTGAGGGTGATGATCCGGCGCGGCTCCCGCGGCCGGACGTAGGCGCGGGGCCCCGGGATGCGCGAGACGAAGAGGCTCATCTCGTCGATCCGCCGGATGCCGTCCATGAGCAGCGACTGCGTGTTCACGGCGAGCGGCGTGCCCGTCCGGTCCGGGAGGTCCTCGTCCACGAGCTGGAAGGTGCCGTCGCGCGAGAGCAGGATCGCGTGGAACACCGCCGTGACCTGTTCGTGGAAGCACTTCCAGAGGTCGTTGGCGCTGAGCACGCCCGCGTCCACCAGCGCCTTGCCGACCGCCTTTCCGGGCTGGGCCACCGCCGCCACCTGCTTGTCGGTGGCGAGCCCGAGCCGGACGGCGACATCGCCGAGCCGCTCGGCGCCCACCGTGGAGGTGGCCCGGCGGACCTCGCCGTCCTTGAATGCGATCGAGCGCTCGGCGCCGTTCGACGACACCGTCAGCACCCCCGACAGGCGCGACTGGTGCACGAAAGCCACGAAGTCGGCGATCGGGAAACCGTTCAGGTCCCCGGCCAGGATGCAGCGCGGCCGCGCCGCCGTCCCGCCGGCCGCGGGCGTGCGCCGGGCCACGAGCAGGTCAGCGGCCGACGGCAGGAGGAGGAAGCGCCCGGCGCGGTCGGCGAGCGCGCGCCGGACGTCGTCCGACTGCGGCACCACGCGCCCGTGCGGGTCGATGTCGAGGTGGAGCGGCATCGGGTTCGGTTAAAGCACGGGTGGGCACCTGGGCGCGAGAGGGCGGCCCGCCTCAGTCCCTCGCCCACTTCCCGCCGTTGGTCATCCACTCCTCCTCGTCCTCGAGCGCGAACAGGAGCCACTCGGCGGAGACGTCGGGCAGCTCCAGGCGCCGTCCGTTCATGAAGAGCGCGGGCGTTCCCTGCACGCCCACCCGGTTCCCCTCGGTCTGGGAAGCACGCACCCGCGCCTCCATCCGGCGGGAGAGGAGCGCGTCCCGCAGGTCGGAGGGGTCGAGGCCGGCCGCCTCTGCCGCGGCGTCGATCGCGTCGAGGTCGTGGGCGGTGGAGGCGAAGAGCGCGTCGTGCATCTTCCAGAACGCGCCCTGCTCGCGGGCCCACTCGACCGCCATCGCCGACTCGAGCGCGCCCGGGTGTCTCAGGATCGGGTACGGCTTGAAGTGAAGCTTCACCTTCCCGG
>JAEZXM010000436.1 GCA_023419875.1 Pseudomonadota bacterium
GAGAGGACCTCGGCGGCCCGGGCCGCCTGCGCCTCGGATGCGGCCACTGCAGCATCCGGCACGCCGGCCGGCAGCCCTGCGGGGTCAGGCGCAGCTGCGCTCCGGACGGGATCCAGCGCGAGCGCGCCGGTGATGACACCAACGGTGAACAGCAGGACGGTCTTCTTGGAGTTCGGCCTCATCGTTCCTCGGCTGCGTGCCGCCGGCGTCGGACCGGGGCCTGCCTCATGGTACCGATACCGCTCGGGAGATCAAACTCGGGGCACCGCGTTCGACTTCCGGGCGAGGGCACGTTCCGTCCGCCCTCGGTGCGTGCCCGCACCTCCCTCGGGCGCCGTCTCTGGGTGCATGTGGGAACCTGTTCGGCGCCGTGCGATCCGTGAACCCGCGCGAAGAGGCTGCACATGGGCGGCGCGCGCGGCAGGCCCCGGCCCGGTCCCGACGCCCCGATGCCCCGATGCCCCGACGCCACACCGGGGAACACCGGCGCGGGCCCCGGGAATCCCTGCGCAGGAGCGAATCTCCACTTACGTGTCGGAGCCGGCGGGGCCTGGGGGACCTCCCCCCATGCCTCAGTTGTTCGTTCACGTCGCGAAACCTCGTTAAGATCCGGGCCCCCATGCAGATCGGTCCGCACGAGTTCCACGGCCGCTTCTTCCTCGCCCCGCTGGCCGGGGTCTCCGACCGTCCCTTCCGCTCCATCTGCCGGCGGATGGGGGCGAGCTTTGCGTACACGGAGATGGTGTCGGCGCACGGTCTCGTCCAGGGCACGCTCCAGACGGCCAGCTACCTCGACCGGGATCCCGACGAGGAGCCCTTCGCCGTCCAGATCTTCGCCGCCGAGCCCGATGTCCTCGCCCGAGGCGCGGCGGTGGCGGTCGCGGCCGGGGCCGGAATCGTGGACATCAACATGGCCTGCCCCGTCCGGAAGGTGTGCGGCAGCGGCGCCGGCGCGGCGCTCGGACGCGACCCGGCGCGGGTCGAGGCGGCGGTCCGCGCGGTCGCGAACGCCGTGCCCGTCCCGGTGACCATCAAGATCCGGGCGGGCTGGGACGACGCCGAGGTGAACTGCGTGGACGTCGCCCGCGCGGCCGAGGCGGGCGGGGCCGCGGCGGTGGCGCTGCACGGCCGCACGCGGACGCAGATGTACTCCGGCCGGGCCCGCTGGGAGCTCGTCGGGGCGGTGAAGCGGGCGGTGCGGATCCCGGTGCTCGGGTCGGGCGACGTCTGGACGGCCCGGGACGCGCTCCGCATGCGCGAGGAGACCGCGTGCGACGCGGTGCTGGTCGCCCGAGGGGCCTGCGGCAATCCCTGGATCTTCCGCGAGCTCGCGGCGGCGGAGCGCGGCCTGCCCCCGCCCCCGCCGCTCGGACGCGACGAGTGGATCGGCACCGTGCTCGAGCACGTCCGGCTCCAGATCGAGCACCGCGCCCGGACCGCCAAGCCGGGTGAGGGTGCGCGGGACATCGAGGAGGCCGCGATCCGGGAGCTGCGGCGACACCTGCTGTGGTACACCCGCGGGCGCCGGGGCGGCGTCCACTTCCGCCGCGACGCCGACAAGCTCCACACCGCCGCCGACGTGGCGGCGCTGCTCGACCACCACTTCCCCCCGGGGAGCGAGACCTTCGAGCTCGACCCCGGGTTCCGCGCCGACGCTGACGCAGAGTGAACGCACCGGGAGCCTGCCCGAGATGACCTCCACCACCGCGCTCGCCTTCTACACCCTGGCCATCCTCGCCGGCGCGCTCGCCGGGGGCGCCTTGCCGCTCGTCGGCCGGGTCTCCCGCAGCGATCTCCTGCTCTCGTTCTCCGCGGGCGTGATGCTCGGGGCCGCCTTCTTCCACATGATGCCCGAGGCGGTCGACGCGGCCGGCGGGTCGGTGCTCCCCTTCGTGGTGATCGGGTTCCTGGCGCTGTTCGTCCTCGAGCGGTTCGTGCTCGTCCACGCCTGTGCCGAGCCGGGGCCGGGCGCGGAGGAGGCGGCGGCCGCGGCCGGACGTCCGACGCGTCACGTCCACGGCGACGGGACCGGGTGCGAGGCGCACACCATGGGGCTCACCGCGTTCGTCGGGCTCTCGATCCACACCCTGGTCGACGGATTCGCGCTCGGTGCCTCCTCCGAGAAGCCGGAGCTGGGCCTGCTCGTCTTCCTCGCCATCCTGGCACACAAGATCCCGAACGCCTTCTCGCTCTCCGCCATCCTCCGCCACGAGGGGTACTCGCGGGGCAAGGCGCTCGCCATGAACGCCACCTTCGCGCTCATGATCCCGCTCGGCGCCGGCCTCTACCTCGCGATCCGCGAGCTGGTCCACGCAGGAACCTTCACCTCGTACGCCGTGGCGGCGAGCGCGGGCACGTTCCTCCACCTCGCGTTCTCGGACATCCTCCCCGACGTGCACCGGCGCCACGGGGCGCGGATGTCCCACGGCGTGGCGCTGCTCGTCGGGCTCGCGGCGATGTGGGCGCTGCGGTCGCTCCACGGACATTGATCCCGTCTTGGACGGCGTCCCCGGGCGTGGGAGAGTTGGGCGATGATCGACGCCCGAGCCGAGATCCAGGCAGTCCAGGAGGAGGTCCTCCAGCGCGCCGCGTTCGTCGAGACGCTGCTCGAGGAGACGGGCAGGGTGGTCGTCGGGCAGCGCTACGTGGTGGAGCGCGTGCTCATCGGCCTGCTCTCCGGCGGCCACGTGCTGCTCGAGGGGGTCCCGGGGCTCGCGAAGACGCTGGCGGTGAAGACCGTCGCCGAGGCGGTGGACTGCACCTTCAGCCGCATCCAGTTCACCCCCGACCTCCTGCCGGCAGACGTGGTCGGCACGCAGGTCTACGATCCGCGGACCCAGACCTTCTCGGCCAAGCAGGGACCGATCTTCGCCAACGTCGTCCTCGCCGACGAGGTGAACCGGGCGCCGGCCAAGGTGCAGTCGGCGCTCCTCGAGGCGATGCAGGAGCGGCAGGTCACGCTCGGAGACCGAACGTTCTCGCTCCCCGACCCCTTCATCGTCCTCGCCACGCAGAACCCCATCGAGCAGGAGGGGACCTATCCGCTCCCCGAGGCCCAGGTGGACCGCTTCATGCTCAAGGTGAAGGTCGGCTACCCCTCGCGCGAGGAGGAGCGGGCCATCATGGACCGCATGGTGGTGGCGGCGCCGCCGCACGCGTCGAAGGTGGTGAGCCCGGCGGAGCTCGCCGCCGCGCGCAAGACCGTCTTCCGCATCTACATGGACGACCGGGTGAAGGACTACGTCGTGAACCTCGTGTTCGCGACCCGCGACCCGCGCGGCCACGGCCTCGCCGATCTCGTCCCCCTCGTCGAGTACGGCGCCTCGCCCCGCGCGACCCTGTTCCTCGCCCTCGCCGCGCGCGCCCACGCCTTCCTCCGGCGCCGCGCGTACGTGACCCCGGAGGACGTGAAGGCGATCGCCTACGACGTGCTCCGGCACCGGATCACCCTCACCTACGAGGCGGAGGCGGAGGAGGTCACGCCGGAGCGGGTGGTGTCGCGGGTGCTGGACCGGATCGAGGTGCCGTGAGCTCCGCCCCCACCACCCGCGAGCTGCTCCAGCGCGTCCGCCGGATCGAGATCTCCACGCGCCGGGCGGTCGAGGACACGCTCTCGGGCCGGTATCACTCCGTGTTCAAGGGCCGGGGCATGGACTTCAGCGAGGTCCGGCCCTACGCGCCCGGGGACGAGGTCCGGTCCCTCGACTGGAACGTGACCGCCCGCACCGGCCACCTCCACGTGAAGCGGTTCGTGGAGGAGCGCGAGCTCACGGTCATGGTCCTCTGCGACCTCTCCGGCTCGGCCGACTTCGGGTCTGCGGAGCGGACCAAGGCCGAGGTGGCGGCGGAGATCACCGCCCTGCTCGCGTTCAGCGCGGTCGCGAACGGGGACCGGGTCGGGCTCGTGCTGTTCACCGATCGTGTGGAGAAGTTCGTCCCGCCGCGGAAGGGCCGGCGCCACGCGCTCCGCATCCTCTCCGAGGTCCTCCAGGCCCGCCCCACCTCGCGCCGCACGTCGGTCTCCGCCGCCCTGGAGTTCCTCCGGAAGGTGATGCGGCGCCGGACCGTCGCCTTCTTCCTCTCCGACTTCCAGGACTCCTCGCCGACCTCGAGCCCGGGCACCCCCGCGGCATTCCCCTTCGAGCGCGCCCTCCGCGTGGCGGCCCGCAAGCACGACGTCGTCCCGGTGCGCCTCACCGACCGGCTCGAGGTCGAGCTCCCCTCGGCCGGGCTCGCCTGGCTCGAGGATCCGGAGTCCGGCGCGGTCGTGCGGGTGGACCTCGCCGACCGCGGTGTGCGCGAGCGGCTGCGCGCCGCCGCCGCCGCGGAGGAGCGTGCGCTCGCGGAGCTCTTCGCCCGGCTCGGGCTCGATCACGCCGTGGTCCGCGCCGACGCGGCCGACCACGTCGCGCCGCTCGTCGCGTTCTTCCGGGCCCGGGCGAGGAGGCTCGCGTGAGCGTGAGCCGGGCCCGAACGGCGGTCCTCGTCGCGCTCGCGGCGCTCCCGGCCGCCGCGCGCGCCGCCC
>JAEZXM010000489.1 GCA_023419875.1 Pseudomonadota bacterium
CCGATGACCCGCAAGAGCCTGCCCGTCGTGCAGGGCGCGGCCGATCCCGTCGGCGACGGCCCCGTCGCCCCTGCCCGCCGCGCGTTCCTGCGCACCGCCGCGGCCGGCGCCGCCGTCTCCGCGCTCGCCTCCTGCGGCGTCTCGATGGACGACTTCCTGCGCAGCCACATCAAGGAGCTCTCGAAGGACGAGCTCGCGCGCGTGCTCGCGAAGGTGGAGGCGAAGAACAAGGCCCGCTTCGGGCGCGAGACGAAGGTCACCGCCGAGGGCCCGCGCCCCGGCGTCGAGTTCGGCTACGGGCTCGACATCTCGCGCTGCGTCGGCTGCCGCCGCTGCGTCTACGCGTGCGTCGCCGAGAACAACCAGTCGCGCGAGGAGCCGCAGATCCACTGGATCCGGGTGCTCGAGATGGAGAAGGAGCACGGCGTGCACCTCGCCCACGCCTCGCTCTACTACGAGACGGACGCGGTGCCGCGGCCGGGCAAGTTCTACTTCCCGGTGCAGTGCCAGCAGTGCCGCAACCCGCCCTGCGTGAAGGCGTGCCCGACGCAGGCGACGTGGAAGGAGCCGGACGGCATCGTCGTCATCGACTACGACTGGTGCATCGGCTGCCGCTGCTGCATGTCGGCCTGCCCGTACGGCGCGCGCCACTTCAACTGGGCCGAGCCCAGCGTGCCGGCGGCGGAGCTGAACCCGGACCAGCACTACCTCGGGAACCGGCCGCGCCCGAAGGGCGTGGTGGAGAAGTGCACCTTCTGCATCCAGCGCACGCGCGCCGGCCTCTACCCGGCCTGCCTCGAGGCGTGTCCCGTGGGGGCGCGGAAGTTCGGGAACCTGCTCGACCCGGAGAGCGAGATCCGGCGGGCAATGGAGGCGAAGCGCGTCTTCGTCTTCAAGGAGGAGCTCGCCACCCACCCGCGGTTCTTCTACTTCTACGGGACCTGAGGCGGCCCATCCCATGTCCGACTTCCTGAGGGGCTGCGCGCGCGAGGTCACGAGGGGTGGGCGCTGGTACTGGTCTTGGGTGGGCTTCCTCGCGGTGGCGATCGCCGTCGGCGCGGGCTGCTGGGTGCACCAGACGCGCGAGGGGCTCATCGTCACGAACATGCGCGACGAGGTCTCCTGGGCGTTCTACATCGGGAACTTCACCTTCCTCGTCGGCGTCGCCGCCGCGGCGGTGCTGCTCGTCGTCCCGGCCTACGTCTATCAGTGGAAGCCGATCAAGGAGGTGGTGGTGCTCGGCGAGCTCCTCGCGGTGAGCGCGCTCGTCATGTGCCTCCTCTTCGTCCTCGCGGACATGGGGCGTCCGGACCGGTTCCTCCACATGCTGCCCTTCGTCGGGACGCCCAACTTCCCGCGCTCGATGCTGGCCTGGGACGCGCTCGTGCTGAACGCGTACCTGCTCCTCAACCTCGTGCTGGCGCTGTACCTGCTCGTGAAGACCTACCGAGGGCAGGGGTACGACAAGCGCGTGTTCCTGCCGCTCGTGCTCCTCTCGATCCCGGTGGCGATCTCCACGCACACGGTCACCGCCTTCCTCTACAACGGGATGGCGGCGCGGCCCTACTGGAACGCATCGATCCTCGCCCCCCGCTTCATCGCCTCGGCCTTCTGCTCCGGGCCGGCGGTCATGATCATCCTCTTCCAGATCCTGCGCCGGGCGTTCCGCTTCGAGATCAAGGACGAGGCGATCTGGAAGATCGCCGAGCTCATGGCCTACGCCATGTTCCTGAACCTCTTCCTGCTCGGGGCCGAGCTCTTCAAGGAGTACTACTCCGCGACCGAGCACCTGCGGCACACGCAGTACTTCTGGCAGGGGCTCGGGGAGCACCGCACGCTCGTGCCCTATGCCTGGCTCTCGCTGGTCTGCAGCGCGATCGCCTTCGTGCTCTTCCTCCTGCCACGCACGCGCCGCCGGTTCGTCACCCTCAACCTCGGCTGCCTGCTCATCTGGGCGGGGGTGTACGTCGAGAAGGGCATGGGCCTCATCATCCCCGGGTTCACGCCGTCCACCCTCGGGCAGATCTACGCGTACGCGCCGACCTGGGTGGAGTGGGGCATCGCGTTCGGCGTGTTCGGGGTGGGGTTCCTGATCTTCACCGTGCTCGTGAAGATCGCCGTCCCCATCCTCGTCGGAACCTTCCGGGCGCCCGCGCGCGCCCCCGCTGCCGCGCCGGCCGACGCCGTCGCCCCCTCGCCCTAGCGCCGTTCGACGCACCCAGCTCGTTCACCCACGGAGGAACCACCGCATGAAGCGCTTCGCCGCCGCCGCCGTCCTGCTGCTCGCCACCACCGCCCGCGCCGAGGACGTGGCGGCCCTCTACCAGGCCCGGTGCAAGATGTGCCACGGCGCCGACGGGAAGGGCTCGTCGGTCGGGAAGACCATGGGGGCGAAGGACCTCACGGCCATCAAGCTCTCCGCGGCGGAGGCGGCCAAGGTGATCGAGAACGGCAAGAACAAGATGACCCCCTTCAAGGGCAAGCTCACCGACGCGCAGATCCAGGCGCTGGGCGCGTTCGTCGCCGGCGGGCTGAAGAAGTAGGAAGGCGGCCGGGCGGGCGGCGCGCCGGGTGTCCGTGGTAAGAGAACGGCCCTTGGCCGCGAACGCCCCCGCCACGCCCTCGCCCTCGCCCGAGTCCGGGTCCGCGCCCACGCTCCGCGCGCCGCGGCTCGCCGCCCTGGACGCGGCGCGCGCGCTCGGCGTCGTGGCGATGGTGATGGGACACACGCTGCACGCGGTCCTCTCGGAGGCGGCGTGGCAGAGCCCGGTCCTCGCCGCCTACAACCACGCCCGCGGCTTCACCGCGCCGCTCTTCCTGCTCGTCTCCGGCTGGGCGGTGACGCTCGCCATCTCGCGCAGCGGCGCCACCGGCTGGGACGTGCCCCGGGGGCGGGTGCGCCGGGCCTTGCTGCTCCTCGCCGTCGGGTACGGGCTCCGCTGGCCGGGGTGGGGCCTCGGTAAGCTCGTCGCCGGGGATCGGAAGGTGTGGGCGCACTTCCTCGGGTTCGACGCGCTCCACTGCATCGCGGTGGCGCTCCTCGCAACCTCGCTCGTGCTCGCGCTGCCGTGGAACCGGTACGCCAAGGCCGCGATCCTCGCCGCCCTCGCCGCGGGTGCCGTGCTCGCCGGCGCCGGCGCGGGGACCCCCGGGGAGACCGCTGCCAACCTCGCGCGCCTGCCCGAGTGGCTCCCGGCGATGGCCCTGGCCCAGGTCGTCGGCGGGACGTCACACTTCCCGCTCTTCCCCTGGAGCGGGTACTTCTTCGCCGGCACGCTCCTGGGCCTGCTTGCGCCGCCGGATCGGCGCGGGGCTGCGGGGATCGCCCTCGTCGCGGTCGCGGCGCTCCTCGCGACCACGCAGTGGGCGGGGCTGGGTGGGCGTACGGCGGGGCATCCGGTGCTCGTCGTGTACCGGATCGGCGTCGTGCTGGCGGTGCTCTCGGCCCTGTTCCTCGTGCCGCCCAGGCTCGCCGCGCGGGCCGCGCCGCTCGGAAAGAGCTCGCTGGGCGTCTACGCGATCCATCTGCTCATCGTGTACGGCTGGTACCTGCTGCCGTTCTGGTTCCCGTGGTACCCGCTCCGCGGCCTCGCCTCGTCCGTGGGCAAGACCCTGGGGCCGGCCGCCGGGCTCGCCGTGGCGGTGCTCGTGCTCGCGGTGAGCTACGCGGTGTACCGGCTGGCCGGCGCCGCCTGGCGGCGCGCGCGCTCAGCGAAGCTGCGGATGCGCGCGGAGGACGTCGAGGGCGTCCGCGGGCGCGTCGGTGGGGAGCGGGGCTGAGGAGCGCAGGAGCCGGGCCAGCCACCGGGCGTCGAGCGGGCGGGCGAGGAGCGCGGGATCGGTCGCGGTCGCGGTCGTCTCCTGCTTCGGGCCGCTCGGGTCGCCCTGGCCGACGAAGAACCCCGCGAGGAGGAGGGCGGCGCGGACGGACGTCGCCGTGCTGTAGGTGAAGAGCGTCGCCGCCCGCCCGCAGCGGCCGTGCAGGGCCCGGAAGATCGCCACCGACCAGAGGGCGGGGTTCACCCGCGGGCTGAACGGATCCCAGAAGACGACTTCGGCGAGCGCGGACTCCCCGGGCAGGGTCTCGACGACGTCGCCGGGTACGAGGCGCCAGACGACACGCGGCTCCTCGTGCCGGCCGGTCGCGAGCAGCGCGCGGAGCGCGGCGGAGTCGGCCGGCGTCATCCCCAGCGCGGCGCCCCCTGCGTCCGAGGCGGCGAGCTCGAGCGCGCCCAGCTCCCGCTCGAAGCTCACGACGGTGAGGGCGCGGCCCTCCGGCGCCGCCC
>JAEZXM010000017.1 GCA_023419875.1 Pseudomonadota bacterium
GGGCGAATCGTGGCAGCCAGGTCACGCCGATGGGGGAGGGAATGCTTCTGCAAAACCCTCAGGTCCGAGGGGGAATCCTTCTGCAAAACTCACGCGCCCGGGGTCCCTACCTTCTGCAAACCGACAGAGTCCATCGCCGTTCGTTGCTCGCGGATGGCCATGGAGGCCTTCGCAAGCTCGAGCGCCCGGTTCGCGTATTCAAGCCTGCGGTCTAGGAACGATGCGTCCCCGATCCGTGACGGAATGGGCCCGAGCAAGTGGAGAGCCTGCACGGCGGTGTCGAGGATCCGCTCCGCTCTCCTGATGTCGAAGAAGCGCCG
Organism: Pseudomonadota bacterium; assembly: GCA_023419875.1. GTDB lineage: Bacteria > Myxococcota > Myxococcia > Myxococcales > Anaeromyxobacteraceae > Anaeromyxobacter. The sequence goes on from JAEZXM010000017.1 coordinate 321, forward strand.
GAACGCCTGGAACAGCCCGTCGCGCCTGGTAGGCGACGAGGGCGCGTGGCTCGCGAGGAGCCGTGCGGCCACTTCCAGCGCCGAAACGTCCGCCGCTGACGATGCGGCTAGCTGTGAGTACTCATCGCGACCGAGCCGAGCGCGCCACGGGTCGAGCGCACGGTCGAGCCGGTCCACCGCGTTCCGCGCAACACGGACCTGCTCGATGCGGTCTCCAAGGACACTACGTCGCGCAATGGCGGCAGCGTACTCCTCGCGCTTGGAACTCAAGAGCGTTCCGGCCTCAGGACGACTACCGGATGCCAGCAGCTGCGTGAGCACGTTCGTTAGCCGCGTCGCCAGACCCTCCTGGCTCCCGAGCCGAAACAGGATGGGGGCGTCCGCGATGGCGTTCAGCCGGTCTTCAACGACCGAGACCGCCTTCCGATTCCGGCTTGAGAAGACGACGGGCGCTCCCTGCAGAAACCCGTTCGCCACGACGTTGAGGACGACCTGGGATTTCCCGGTGCCCGGAGGCCCCGTCACTACCGTGAGCGGCCCGCTCAAGGCCGCCTCGCACGCTCTCCGCTGCTCACCGTTTAAGCCGCGGACTTCCACGACAGCGCCGGGCGCCCGCGTGAAGGGCGGTGCGACCCAACCTTCGGCAAACAGCGGCGCAAGGGCGGTTCCGTCGAGCTGCTGGTCGCTCGCCTGGACGAGCTCGCGAAGCTCGCGCTCGAGCCCGGCGGTGTATAGAGATGGCTCTGCCGTGTAGAGAACGGCCCGGTTCAGCAACCCCGTCTCACCCTCCCCCGCGTACTTGCCGGATCCGAGACTCTCGGGGTCGAGCGGCTCGATGAGCGGCAGCCGCACCTTGGTTTCGAGCAGCTTGCGAACCGCGTCACCGATCCGGACAGCCGGGAGCTCCGGGGACCAGTCCAGGAGCCCCATGTGCTCGAGAACCTCGTCCTGCTCTTCGGTAGACCCGAACAGCCGCCGGAAGGCCTCTCGGTTCACCCGCGGCCAGTCCGGCGTCAGCTTCATCGTGAGCTCGCCGCGGTGACTGATGCTGCCGTTTGATGCGAGCTCCACGGGTTGCGTGAAGAGCGGCAGCAGGTGGCAGGAAGGCTTGTCGTCTTCCTCATGCGGTTCCCAGCTCGCGAGAAGCGGGTACCCGTAGAAGAACTGCGCGCTCTGCCCCTTGAGCCTCGCCCTGGAGAGGAGATCGGCAGCAGCCAGAGGGAACCGCGGCTGCGCTTCGGCGCCTTCGAGGAGGTTCCACTCCTTCGGAAGGGGCAGGGACACGTACTCCTTCCGCCGCGAATCACGCTGAAACCGAACCTCCTGCTTGTGGTCCTCCTGAACGCACTCCAGGTAGTAGGCCAGGAGCCGGCGAAACCGCGCCCATCGGTTCCGTGGAACTTGCGATGGCTTGTTACCGCGGGTCACACAGCCCACCTCGTTCCATTCTCGAATCGTATCTCACTCGCGGACACGGGGAGCTTGCTTGGACTCCTCGTCCATGTAGGACACCCTACTCGCCTCTCGTTCGGTGTCCGAAAGGCCGGACCACGGTTGGACCTTCTGCTGCCGTACGCGAGCGCCGCGAGGTCAGCGCCCGCGCGAAATGTTCTGAGTTACGCCCATCCGAGCGCTCCCTGGCAGTGACACATCCGCCGGATTCAAGAGCCGCCCCCACTCCGGGCAGCGCCACCTCCATCCCGCCACGGCGCCCCAGAAACACAACGGCCCGGCCACCTGAACAGGCGACCGGGCCGCTGGAACTGGTTGCGGGGGCAGGATTTGAACCTGCGACCTTCGGGTTATGAGCCCGACGAGCTACCTGGCTGCTCCACCCCGCGTCAGGTGAAAAACGCCGTAGCGATGCGGGGTTCTACAGGCGGCCCCTCCCCCGGTCAAGGGGTTTTCTCGACGCGGCGAGGACCGCGCGGGGGCTCTAGACCAGGATGAGCTGCAGCTTCATCGCGAGGCCGATCGCGTTCGCGTCGCCGCCGACGCGGAGCTTGCCGGACATGAACGCCATCTGCGGGTTGAGCTTCCCGTTCACGATCGCGAGCAGGTCCTTGTCGGTCGTCGTCACCACGCAGCGTGCGGCCTCCGAGGTGCCGGGGGTGACCTTGCCGCCGGGCGTCGCGCAGTCGACGGTCCACGCGCCGCCGTCGGCGCCGGAGACGTTGAACTGGTAGACGGCGCCGATCTTCGCGACCACGTCCGGCTTCTGCGCGAGTCGCTCGGGGAGGTGCTTCTCGAAGAGGTCCTTCACGCTGGCGATCTCGGCCATCGGTTCCCCCGCTGCGGGCGGCCGGACGGCCACGCTCCGTGCTGGGCGGCCGATCCGGGAGTCGAGCCCATTGCTATTGGTCGACGGGGGGACTGTCAAGCGACGGCACGATCTCAGGATCGCGCCGCGCCATGCCCGGCGAGGACGCCGGCCACCGTGTCGGTGAACCGTGCGGGGTCCACGGGCTTCACCAGCACCGCCGCGACCTCCCGCCCGCGGACGGCCGCGTCCACGTCCTCCTGTCCGGTCCAGCCGGTGACGACCACCACCGGGACGCTCGGGGCGACCGCGTGGGCGGCGTGGACCAGCTCCATCCCGCCCATCCCGGGCATGCCGAGATCGGTCACGAGGACATTCACCGAACGCTCGGAGAGGAATCGCAGCGCCTCCTGCCCGGTCCGCACCGAGTGTACCGCCCACCCGGCGGCGGCCAGCACCTCGGCCATGAGCTCACGGCTGTCGTCGTCGTCCTCGACCAGCAGGACGTCCACACGTGCCGGATCCGCGCTCACGGTCACTCGGCGTAGAACGAGTCGAGCAGGGCCTTGTGCCGCTGCGTCACCACCTTGCGCTTCACCTTGAGCGTCGGCGTCAGCTCACCGGTCGCCTGCGCGAAGTCCTGGTCGAGGAGGGCCCACTTCTTCACGGTCGAGTAGCTCGCCTGCTTGGCGTTGAGCGTGTCGATCGCCTGCTGCACGCGCGCCAGGAGCTTCGGGTTCCGGCGGATCCCCTCCAGCGGCACGCCGTTGTCCGTCGCCCACTTCTTGAGGTTCTCCTCGTTCAGGGTGAGGAGCGCGGAGAGGAACTTGCGGCGGTCGCCGTGGACCATCGCCTGCGAGATGAGCGGGTCGGTCTTGAGGTCGTTCTCGAGGTTCTGCGGGGCGACGTTCTTGCCGCCCGCGGTGACGATGATGTCCTTCTTCCGGTCGGTGATCTTGAGGCAGCCGGCCTCGTCGATCATCCCGATGTCGCCGGTGGCGAGCCAGCCGTCCCTCAGCACCTCGGCCGTGGCGGCGGGGTCGTTGTAGTACCCCTTCATGATGCAGGGGCCCTTCACCAGGATCTCGCCGTCCTCGGCGATCCGCACCTCGGTCCCGGGGACGGGCGGCCCGACGGTGCCGATCCGGTTCTTGCCGGGGCGGTTCACGAACGTTCCGGCCGAGGTCTCGGTGAGCCCGTAGCCCTCGAGCACGGAGATTCCGAGCAGGTCGAAGAACCAGGCGATCTTGGTGGAGAGCGGCGCGCCGCCGGAGACGAACAGCCGGATGCGCCCGCCGAACCGCTCCTTGAGCGCGTGCGACAGCTTGGGGAAGACGAGCTTCTTGCCGACGACGAGACCGAACGACGAGTACGTCTTCCCCTGATCGCGTGCGGCCGCGTACTCGTCGAACGACTCCATCGCGAGCGCGAAGAGCTTGCCCTTGATGCCGGGCGTCGCCAGCCCCTTCGTCACCACCGCGTTGTAGGCCTTCTCGAAGATCCGCGGGACCGACGGGACCACCGTGGGCCGGACCTCGCCCGCGTTCTCGACCACCTTCTCGAGCGACTCGACGAACGCGGCGGTGCAGCCGGTGCAGATCCAGACCGCCTCGATCACCTTCGCGAACGAGTGGGCCATCGGCAGGAACATCAGCACGACGTCGTCCGCGCCGATGATCTTGATCTCCTCGACCGCCCGCGCCTCGTACACCCAGTTTCCGTGGGTGAGCACCACACCCTTGGGGTTCCCGGTCGTGCCGGAGGTGTAGATGAAGCTCGCCGCGTCGTCGGGGCCGATCCGCGCGAGGCGCTCTGCGTGCGCCCGCGGGTTCTCCTTCGCCCAGGACGCCCCGAGAGCCTCCAGATCGGCGAGCGTGCGCTCGAACCCGTCGGCGGCGGGGCCGCGCGCCCGGAAGAGGCCCTCGAGGGCCGGCAGCTGTCCACGGACCTCGCGGATCTTGGCCACCTGGAGGTCGGTGTCGCAGAAGATGAAGCGGGCGCCGGAGTTGGCGAGGATGTACGCGCACTCGTGGGGCAGGTTGGACTGGTAGATGGTCACGGTGATCCCGCCCGCGCCGAGGATCCCCAGGTCCGCCAGGATCCACTCGAGCTGGGTGTCGCCGATCACCGCTACCCGGTCTCCTGCGCGGAGGCCGAGGGCGGCGAGCCCGTCGGACACGTTCCGCGCGCGCCGCGCGAGCTCGGCCCACGAGGTGTCCGTCCAGCGGCCGTCCCGCTTCTGCCGCGTGGCCGGAAGGTCGCCCCGCTTTCGGGCTTGATCCTCCAGCAATGCGACGAGGTTCCCGGAAACGGCTCCGCGGCGGAGATCCGGCTCGGCGATCATGCTCGCTCCTCTCTCGCTCCCCGGCCGGGAGGGAGACCATCAGTCCGACGGCCGATCGACCTGACGCGCCGCGTCGGCGGGGCCGGGGGCGCAGGCCCCGGGATTCTGCTCATGGCGGCGGGCCGCCGCAAGCAGGACGTACTTCACTGTCGGTTGTTTCCGGTACGCGCTGGCTAGCGCGCGCAGGCGATACGCAGCTCCATCTGGTCGCCGGAGCGGAGCTGACACTGCCCCTGGAACGTGAGCGTCGCCGCGCGTCCCTCCTGGGGCGGCGCGTACACCGCGCCGGCACCGGCCGCCTCGGGCGTGCCGAACGGCGCCACCGGGCAGCGGACCGTCGAGCCCTCGCGCTGTCGAACCGCGACGACGAGCATGCGGTGATCCGGCGGCGCTCCGTCGATCGGCACGGTCTGCGGGACGAGCAGGTCGGCGATCCGTTCGAGCGACGGCCCGAAGCTCGCGTCGCAGATGCTGCCGCGGAACGACCGCTCCTCGCCCAGGATGTCGAGGAGGCCGGCGAGCCGCGTGGGATCGTCGAAGGACGTGGCGCAGCCGGTCGGCGCGAGGGTCGCCGTGTCGAAGCCGGCGATCACCGCGACCACGGGGCGGCGCTCTTCCCCGGCGATCGGGCCGTCGATGAACCTCACGAAGTCGGCGGGCGCGAGCAGGTCGTCCTTGATCGACGGGTCGTGGCACTGGGTGCTGTCGTTCGCGACCAGCGGCCCGGCGGAGGGCGCCCGCTCCGAGCAGTCGTCCTCGTCCGTGAGGAACACGAGCCCGAGCCGCGCGCCGGGGCGGAGGAAGCCGGCGTTGCTGCCGTCGGCGATCCGGTCGCCGAGCGCGAGCTCAGCGGCGCGGAGTGGCTCCTCCTTGCCGGAGCCGACCGTGCCCACGAGCACGTTGTTCTCGAACTGCTGGACCTGCGACGTCGCCAGGTACCGCGGCGCGCCAGGCACGAGGTAGCCGTGGGCCTGGTCGTAGATCGGCTTCCCCCGGAGCGCGTCGTCGGTGAGCGCACCCGGGACGATCGAGACGATCGTGCCCTGCGCGTACGGCACCTCGTAGCCGAACGTGTCGAAGGGCGGCACCGTGGTCGAGAACGCCGGGGTCATCGCGTAGGAGCCGTGGACGTCGGTGGTGGTGACGCCGAACCGGAAGTCGTTCGGCACCGGGCTCGCGGCCAGGGCGGCGACGAACGCGGCGAGGTTCTGGCGCAGGTTGTCCTGCTCCTCGGCCATCGACCGCGAGTCGTCCACGACGAACAGGATGTCGGTCTGCGCCGGCAGCACCCGGACGTCCTGGTCGCAGGAGAGCAACGCGTTCTGCGGAGGGTCGTCACACCCGGCGGCGAGGGCCGCGGCCAGCGCGGCCACGATGGCTCTCCGGAAGGTCACGTGAAGACGAGGCTCGCTCGTCTCACCTCGAAAGGCAAGCCCTCGTCCGTCCCTCCCGGAGATCCTCAGGGCGGCGGCGGGGGAGGCGTGGGATCCGTGGGGCAGTAGTCGGCCTGGCCTGGCGCGCAGCCGCGCGGGCAGTTCCCTCCGCCCGGCGTGCCGACGACCGACCCCGTCGGAGGCGGGATGTGGCGCACGCCGCAGATGCACGTCCCGACGACCGGGGCGCCGTTGGGGACGACGCAGCGGTCGCTGGCGTCGACGCCCGCGTAGCACGTCCAGTCGCCGGCGCGCCCGCCCAGCGCGTTCACGCACGACGCGTCCGCCTCCTCCGCGGTGGCGCCGCTGCAGCCGGCGGCGGGGAGCCGGCCGAGGTAGTCGGCCGAGTAGGTCTCGCCCGGGCTCGCCTCGCAGTTGTCGGTCTCGTGGTTGATGTAGATGAAGCGGCTCACGCCGGCCGGATCCTGCTGGGCCTCCGTCACCTGCTCGCGCGTGGCCGTGAACCACCAGTCATATCCGGCCGCCCGGGCGTCGGCGGCGGTCATGGCCGCGGGCGCCGGCCCGGTGCACGTCTTCCGCGTCTTCCCGTCAGGACCGGCGATGCGCACGAGGGTGATCTCCTCGGTGGCAGGCTGGCTCGGGAGCATCAACCCCGACGGCGGCTTCACGATCTCGGCGATGCGGATCAGGATCTGGTCGAAGTTGGGATCGCAGACCGAGCCCGCAACCACGTCGGCGCCCCGGGCCCGGAGCGCCCCTGCGGCCTGGAGGAGGCGCGTTCCGCTCGCCTGGCCGCCGCAGGTATTCGTGGTGCATACGCTCGCCGACCCGGTGCAGGCGTGGTCGCAGCAGATTGCGGGCGCGCAGGCCTCGTCCTGGCAGACATCCGCCCCGCCGGATCGGGCCGAGACGATGAATGCCGCTCCGATCGGCCGTCCCTCGGCGAGCTCCACGATCCCGTCCACCAGCGAGGCGACGGAGAACTGCTTCCGCTGCTCGGGCGGCTTGTCGGCGTCGGCGACGCAGGAGTCCGCGCCCGGGTTTCCCGAGAGGACGACGCCAAGGTTCGGGTCGACGGGGGACGAGCAATCGTCCTCGTCGCCCACGAAGACGACCACGAGCTTGGAGTCCTTCTCCGGGGTCGCGGGGTCGTCGTACGGCCACGAAGCGGGGAAGTCACCCGGAACGCCGGTTTCACTCACCGTGTCGCGCTGCTCCCCCGCGAGCGCCTTCTCCACGGCGAGGCGGGCGGCCTCGAGGCCCTGCTCCTGGCCCGAGCCGCAGGTGCCGACGACGATGTTGTCCCGGAAGTAGCTCTGGAGCTGCTCGGAGGTGTAGCCCTGGCGGTTGGTGGTGCCCGTACAGGGGGGCGACGCGCAGGTGTAGAGCTGCTTGTCGAAGTGGATGACGCGCGGGTTCGCGTTCCGCGCCACGAAGTCGCCCTGCGGGTAGAACTGCCCGTTCTTGCCCTCGGAGCTCGTCCCCACCGAGGAGCAGCCCGACTGGAAGCGATAGTGGGTCCGGAGTTCGCCGCATGGGTCGCCGACCGCGGTGCAGGCGACCTGCTGCGTGTGGGCCGGGATCCTCGTCGTGCCGTCGCAGCAGACGTACTCGCCGAGGTAGCTCAGGCAGTCGTCCCGGCATTCACCCGAGACGCACGTGTCCCCCGGGCCGTCGCACTTCTCCGGCACGCGCATCGGGCCGGTCGGGGTCGCGCCGGACATGCTGCAGCAGACCGCGTCGGCGGAAGCGTTGGGGCAGTCCTCGCGGCAGAGCGCGCCGGCGGACCCGTTCATGAAGACCGAGGTGGTCGTGACCGCGATGTGGAAGTCGATCGGGAGCTCGCCATTGCCCACGCGATTCACGTTCGTCTGGTCGAGCGCGTTGACGAAGACGGCGAAGTTGTCCCTGAGCTCCACCTGCTCGCCGCCCATCGACCCCGAGTCGTCCACGACGAACAGCACGTCGGCGGTCGAGATGTTCGAGAGCTTCACCCGCTCGGTGCCGGGCTGGATGAGGCAGTGGCCGACCGGGTTGAAGTTGTAGTCCTGGCAGCCAGCCGCGCCGAGAAGCGCGAAGAGTCCGATCGCGCGGACGCGGGACGGTCGAGACATCGAAGACCTCCGATCGACCGCCATGATAGCCGCGATCCGTCCCACGGGCCAACGACGGTCCCGCCCCGCTCACCCTGAGCCTGTCGACGGGGGCTTGGTTCACCGAACGGCGTCGTCCTCCCACCTACTCCCACTCGATGGTGGCGGGCGGCTTGGACGAGATGTCGTACACCACGCGGTTGATGCCGCGGACCTCGTTGATGATGCGGGACGACATCCTGCCCAGCAGCTCGTACGGCAGCCGGGACCAGTCGCCGGTCATGCCGTCCGTGGACTCCACCGCGCGGATCGCACAGGTGGACTCGTACGTGCGCTCGTCCCCCATCACGCCGACGCTCCGCACCGGCAGGAGCACCGCGAACGCCTGCCAGAGCTTCTCGTACAGGCCTGCGGCGCGGACCTCCTCCTGCACGATCGTGTCCGCCTTGCGGAGCACCGAGAGCCGCTCCTCGGTGACCTCGCCGAGCACGCGGATGGCGAGCCCGGGCCCCGGGAAGGGCTGGCGCTGCACGATCACCGGCGGGAGCCCGAGCTCGAGGCCGAGCTTGCGGACCTCGTCCTTGAACAGCTCGCGCAACGGCTCGACGAGCGCGAGCTTCATCACCTCGGGCAGACCGCCGACGTTGTGGTGGCTCTTGATCGTGGCCGACGGGCCCTTGAACGAGACGGACTCGATGACGTCGGGGTAGAGCGTGCCCTGCACGAGGAAACGGGCCCGCTCACCGTGCGCGGCGAGCTTCTCCACCTCCTCCTCGAACACGGCGATGAACTCGCGCCCGATGATCTTCCGCTTCTGCTCGGGCTCCTCGACGCCCGCGAGCCGCGCCAGGAACCGGAAGGCCGCGTCCACGGTGACGAGCGGCAGGTGGAACATCTTCCCGAAGACGTCCTCGACCTGCTTGCGCTCGCCCGCGCGCAAGACGCCGTTGTCCACGAAGATGCAGCGGAGCCGGTCGCCGATGGCGCGGTGCACGAGCAGCGCCGCCACGGCGGAGTCCACCCCGCCGGAGAGCGCGCAGATGACGTGGCCGTCGCCGACCTGGGCGCGGATCTGCTCCACCGCCACCTCGGCGTACGCCCGCATCGACCAGGTGCCGGAGCAGCCGCACACGCGATGGGCGAAGTTCCAGAGCACGTCCTTGCCGCGCGGCGTGTGGACCACCTCGGGGTGGAACTGGACCGCGTAGAACCGCCGGCGCGCGTCCTCGACGGCCGCGAACGGCGCGGAGGCGGTCGAGGCGACCGGCTCGAAGCCGGGCGGGATCGCCTCCACCCGGTCCCCGTGGCTCATCCAGACGTCGAGCCGGTCGGGGAGGCCCTGGAAGAGCGGCGAGGAGGCCTTCACGTCGATCGTCGCCGGCCCGTACTCCCGGTGCACCGCGCCGCCGACCTTGCCGCCGAGCTCGTGGGCGAGGAGCTGGAGGCCGTAGCAGATGCCCAGCACCGGCACGCCCAGCTCGTAGACGACGCGGTCGGCGCGCGGGCTCCCCTCGGCGGTGACCGACGAGGGCGAGCCCGAGAGGATCACCCCGCGCGGCGCGAACGCCCGGATCGTCGCGGCGGAGGCGGTGCAGGGGTGGATCTCGCAGTACACACCGAGCTCGCGGAGCCGCCGGGCGATGAGCTGCGTGTACTGCGAGCCGAAGTCGAGGATGAGGATCTTCTCTGCGTGGATGTCGGCGCTCATGGACTCCCTCGTCTCCCGGTCAACCCGCCCAGAGCCCCTCGCCCTTCGACTCTGCGGCGCTCCGCGCCGCTACGCTCAGGCCGAGCGGAGGGCGCATCGATCCGCCGGGCAGCGGCGCTCCCGTTTCGTATCCGTTCGCCCTGAGCGTAGGCCCTGCGCAGCAGGGCCGGAGTCGAAGGGCGAACTCACTCCGCGCGATAATTCGGCGCTTCCTTCTCGATGATCACGTCGTGCACGTGGCTCTCGCGCAGCCCGGACGCGGAGATCCGGACGAAGCGCGGCTTGGTCCGCAGCTCGGCGATGCTCTTGCAGCCCAGGTACCCCATGCCGCTCCGGAGCCCGCCGACGAGCTGGAAGATCGTCATCTCCAGCGTGCCCTTGTACGGCACCCGGCCCTCGATCCCCTCGGGCACGAGCTTCTCCGCGTCGTTGACGTCGCCCTGGAAGTAGCGGTCGCGCGAGCCCTGCTTCATCGCGCCGAGCGAGCCCATGCCCCGGTATGACTTGTAGCTGCGGCCCTGGTACAGGATGACGTCGCCGGGCGCCTCCTCGGTGCCGGCGAGGAGCGAGCCGATCATCACCGACGCGGCGCCGGCGGCGAGCGCCTTCACCAGGTCGCCCGAGAACTTCACCCCTCCGTCGGAGATCACCGGGACGCCGTACTTCTCGGCGGCCCGGGCGCAGTCGTCCACCGCGGTGATCTGCGGGACGCCCACCCCCGCCACCACCCGGGTGGTGCAGATGGAGCCGGGCCCGACGCCCACCTTCACCGCGTCCACGCCGGCCTTGCAGAGCGCCTCGGCGGCGTCGGCGGTGGCCACGTTCCCGGCGACGAGCTCGAGGTTCCTGAAGGCGGCCCGGGTGTCGCGGACGGCCTCGATGACCCCCTTCGAGTGGCCGTGGGCGGTGTCGATGGCGATGACGTCGGCGCCGGCCTTGATGAGCGCGGCGATCCGCGCCTCGCGATCCGGCCCCGTCCCCACCGCGGCGCCGCAGAGGAGCCGCCCGTGCCGGTCCTTCGCGGCGTTGGGGTGCTTCTGGATCTTCTCGATGTCCTTGATGGTGATGAGGCCCTTGAGCACGAACTGCTCGTTCACCACGAGGAGCTTCTCGATCCGGTGGCGGTGCAGGAGCTCCTTCGCCTCCTCGATCGTCACGCCCTCGCGCGCGGTGACGAGGTCGCGGGTCATGACCTGTTCGACCCGTTGCTCGAGGTTCTTCTCGAAGCGGAGATCGCGGTTCGTGAGAATGCCGACCGCCCGCCCCCGCTGGACCACGGGGATGCCGCTGATCCCGTGCTCGCGCATGAGCGCCACCGCCTGGTGGATGGGCACCTCGGGGGCGATCGTGACCGGGTCCGTGACCACCGCGGTCTCGTACTTCTTCACCTTCACGACCTGTGCGGCCTGATCCTCGATCGAGAGGTTCTTGTGGATAAAGCCGAGCCCCCCGGCCGCGGCCATGGCGATCGCCATGCGCGCCTCGGTGACCGTGTCCATGGCCGCCGAGACGACGGGGATGTTGAGGGTGAGGTTCCGCGTGAAGCGGGTGGAGGTATCGACCGACTTCGGGAGCACGTCCGACTCTGCGGGGAGGAGCAGGACGTCGTCGAACGTCAGCGCCAGCCGGAGGTCGTCGCGGTTGAGCATGCGGACGTATACGCAACCCCGTGTAGGACCGTCAAGGCGGCTGGGGTCGCGGTGCACACACACAGACTCGGCGCCGCACGCCCCATGATCCACCGACGGGACCCGGGTGTTTCGCCGCGCCGCCTCCTTGCTCCGTGCGGACCCAGGGGGGGATAATCCGTACCGCGCGTGGAGGGCCCCTCCGACAGACGTGGCGGCGATCGCCAGCCGGCCGGGCTCCTGATCCGCCTCCCGTTCGGAAGCGTGGATGAGTTCGTCGAGCGGTTCGCGGTCAACATGTCGCGGGGCGGGATGTTCATCCGCACGCGCGAGCCGCGCCCCGCCGGCACGCAGCTCAACATCGAGATCCGGATCCAGACCGGCGAGACGGTCCTCCGCGCCCTGGGGGTCGTCCGATGGGTGCAGGCGCCCGACGCCGCGTCGGGCGGGCGCCCGGCGCTCGCGCCGGGGATGGGGGTGCAGTTCACGAAGCTCGACGACGCCTCGGCGGCGCTCGTGGAGCGGATGGTCGCGGTGCGCGAGAAGCGCGGGAGCGCGCCTGGGCCGGGCGGAGCGGCCCCGGGGAAGACGACCGAGGTCGTGCCGCAGCCGCCGGCGCCGGCACCACCGCCTGCGTCGACCCAACCGACACCGCCCCGAGGCACGCCGGCCCCGGCGCCGCGCGTGCAGCGGGCGCCCGGCTTCCCGGTGCAGGCGGACCTCTCGCTGCCGCACCGGGTCGAGGAGGTCACGGCCGGCCCGGCGCGGGTGGCGATCGGCCTCCCCGACGCGCCCGAACCGATCACCCGGCCGTCGAAGACGATCATCGGGATCGACCTCGGCACCACCAACTCGTGCGCCGCCACGGTGAGGGACGGCAAGCCCTTCGTCATCCCTTCGCGCGAGGGCTACAACACCGTCCCCTCGATCGTCGCGCTCAACGCGCGCAACCGGATCGTGGTCGGCCACCTGGCCCGCGCGCAGCTCCTCACCAACCCGCGCCAGACGGTCTGGGGCGCGAAGCGGCTCGTGGGGCGCGCCTACGAGTCCCAGGTCGTCCAGGACATCAAGAGCAAGTTCGCCTACGAGATCGTCGCCGGCCCGGAGGGGCTGGCCGCGGTGAAGCTCGGGCCCGAGGTGCTGACGCTGGAGCAGATCTCGGCGCTCGTGCTGCGCGAGGTGAAGGAGGTGGCGCAGAACCACCTCGGCGAGGAGGTCAACCGCGCGGTCGTCACCGTCCCCGCCTACTACAACGAGCGCCAGCGCGCGGCGGTCCGCGAGGCCGGAGCGCTGGCCGGCCTCCAGGTCGAGCGGATCCTGAACGAGCCCACCGCCGCGGCCCTCGCCTACGCCTTCGGGCGGCGCGTGAACCAGCGGGTGCTGGTGTACGACCTGGGCGGCGGCACCTTCGACGCCTCGGTGCTGGAGCTGAACGACAACGTCTTCGAGGTGATCTCCACCGGAGGCGACACCTTCCTCGGCGGCGTGGACTTCGACGCCCGTATCGTCGAGCGCCTGCTCGACGTCTGGAAGGAGAAGACCGGCGAGGCGTTCTCCGGTGACCGGGTCGCGCTCTCGCGGCTGGTGGACGCGGCCGAGCGCGCCAAGTGCGCGCTCTCCGAGCGGACCGAGTTCCCCATCCAGCTCCCCTTCCTCGCCATGAAGCAGGGCCGCCCGCTCTCGCTCGACACCGCCCTCACGCGCGCGGAGGTGGTGGACCTCGTCGCGCCGCTCGTCGATCGGACGATCGAGGTCTGCCAGGAGGTCCTGGCCGCCAAGAACCTGGCCACGACCGACATCGACGAGGTGCTGCTCGTCGGAGGCCAGTCGCGGATGCCGCTCGTGCACGAGCGCGTGGCAGCGTTCTTCGACAAGCAGCCGTCGCGCGCGGTTCACCCCGACGAGGCGGTGGCGATCGGGGCGGCGCTGCTCGCACAGTCGCTCGGCAGCGCCGAGGGCGTGGTGCTCATCGACGTGCTCCCCATGTCGATCGGCATCGGCCTGCCCGGAGACCGGGTGAAGGTCATCATCGAGCGGAACACTCCGCTCCCCGCCCGCAAGCAGTACGGCCTCACCACCACCCGCGACGGCCAGACGGAGTTCGAGCTGGTGGTGCTCCAGGGTGAGAGCTCACGCGCCTCCGACTGCGAGTACCTCGGAACGGTGCGGCTCACGGGGCTCCCCTCGGGCCCGCGCGGCATGGTGAAGATCGCCGTCTCGTTCGAGCTGGGCGCGGAGTGCTTGCTCACCGTGACCGCCCGCGAGCTCAACACCGGGCGGCAGGTCCAGGCGCCCTTCTCCGCGAAGGGCGGGCCGAGCGCCGCGCGCCAGAAGCTCGACGACGGGCTCTCGAAGGGGGCGACGGGCAGCTTCCCGGTCGCGACCACGCCGCCCGCGGGGCTGCCGGTGCGGGCGCCCAAGGCCGCCCGGCCCGGACCGCTGCGGCGCTTCTTCCGGAAGCTGCTCGGCCGCGCCGAGGTCCGCTGACGCCGGGGCAGCGCTCAGGGCTCGGGAGTGTCGCCCTGCGCCCGGACCTCCGCGGCCCGGCTCTCCGCCGCCGCCCTGCGCACCCTCCTGCGCAGGTGCAGCCAGCGCAGGATCAGCAGGATCACCACGGCGATGGCGACGCCCAGGATGACGTGGCCGAACTCCTTGGCCTTGAGCGCGGCCGCCTCGATGTCCGACCCGAAGTAGAACCCGAGGCAGACCCATACCGGCGCCGACACGAGGGCCGCCAGGCCGTCGAGGAGGACGAACTCCCAGAGCGGCATGCGCGCATGACCTGCGGTGAAATAGGTCGGCGCGCGCAGGCCCGGCAGGTACCGCGCGATGACCACCACCAGGTCGCCGCGCCGGCGCATCAGCTTCTCGACCTGCTCGAGCTTCTCCGGCGAGATGATCCGGCGGAGCGGGCGGAAGTCCGCGACCCGCGCGCCGAAGCGCCGACCCGCCAGGAAGATCACCAGATCCCCCGCCAGGATCCCCGCGAGCCCCGCCACGATCATCCACAGCAACCCCTGGTCGCCGAGCATGCCGTGGAGAGAGGCCTGTCCCAGCGCCTCGCGGATTGGGGACGCCTTCCAGGCGAGGATCCCGCCGGCCACGAGGATGATGTCCTCCGGCATCGGCAGGCCGAACCCGCACAGCAGCAGGGTGATGAAGACGAAGGCGCAGCCGAACTGGAGGGACTGTCCTCCCATCTCCACGAGCTGCTCGAGCATGCGCCGCGTTCTCCTACCGGACTCCGGCCGTGCAGTCCATCGCGGCCGAGCGCCTCACCGGGTGAGACGCTGTAGGGCCTCGCGGTTCTCGGCCATCCGGGCGGCGAGGTCGGCGGCGATGGCGAGCGCCAGCTTGAGGCAGGCCTGCGGCTTCTCGGGCTGCAGCTTCACGAAGTCCCTGTGGGAGAGCTCCACCACCTCGGTCTGCGTCGCCGCCACGGCGGAGACGAGCCGGACGGTCTTGCCGAGGAGCGCGAGCGCGCCGAGGTGCTCTCCCGCCCCGACGACGCCGATCTCCTTCTCGACCCCGTCGATCCGCTGGGTGAGCCGGACCGCGCCCGACTTCACGATGAAGAGCGATTCGCCGACCATGCTCTCGACGAAGAGCGGGGCGCCCGCCGGATAGGCCTTCTCCTCGGCGATCCCCGCGAACAGGCGGAGCCCGATCTCGGTGAATCCGCGAAAGAGCGCGTTCCGCTCGAGCACCTCGAGGGCGGTCACCGTTGCCCCCATCCGTCCGCGCGGTAGCGCGCCGCGAGCTCGACGTAGTGGGCGGCGGACGAGCGGAGGCTCGCCTTCTCGTCGCCCGTGAGCGCGCGCTTCACCCGCCCCGGCGCGCCCAGGAAGAGCGTGCCGGGGGGCACCACCGCGCCCGGCGTGACGATCGTCCCCGCCCCCACCAGCGCGTCCGGCCCGACCACCGCGCCGTCGAGCACGATCGCTCCGATGCCCACCAGGCTCCGCTCACGGATGGTGCACCCGTGCAGCACCGCCCTGTGACCCACGGTGACGTCGTCGCCGACGAGGGCCGGGTTGGTGTCGGTGGTGACGTGCACCACCGCGCCGTCCTGGATGTTGGTGCGGGCGCCGATGCGGACGTGGCAGACGTCGCCCCGGACGACGGCGCCCGGCCAGAGGGACGAGCCCTCGCCCATCTCGACGTCCCCGATCACCGTGCTTCCGTCCATCACCAGCACCGAGGGGTGGAGGCGCGGTGAAATCCCCTTGTAGGGACCGACCTTGGGCATCGCCGGGGATGCTAGCCCGGGGCTAGGGGGAGGACAAGTTCGGGGTCCGGGAGGCGAGTCCAGGGGTCAGTGCGGCCGCCCCACCGCGTGCTGCATGGCGTGCACCACGTGCGCCGCGACCTCGTCCACCGCCACCCCGCGGGTCACCTGCGCAAAGACCACCGGGCCCGTGCCGCGCATCTTCGCGGCATCGCGGGCCATGACGCCGAGGTCGGCGCCGACGGCCGGGGCGAGGTCGGTCTTGTTCACGACCAGGAGATCCGACTGGGTGATGCCGGGGCCGCCCTTGCGCGGGACCTTGTCCCCGCCGGCGACGTCGATGACGTAGATCGTGAAGTCGGCGAGCTCGCGGCTGAAGTGCGCGGCCAGGTTGTCGCCGCCCGACTCGCAGAAGAGCAGGTCCGGGCGGTGGAGCTCGGTGAGCGCCTCGAGCGCGAGCAGGTTCGCGGTCACGTCCTCGCGGATCGCGGCGTGCGGGCAGCCGCCGGTCTCGACGGCGCGGATCCGGTCGGGGGCGAGCGCCTCGTTCCGGGTGAGGAACTCCGCGTCCTCCTTCGTGAAGATGTCGTTGGTCACGACCGCGAGCGAGAGCGTGTCGCGGAGCTTCCGGCAGAGGGCGAGGAGAAGTGCGGTCTTTCCGCTCCCGACCGGCCCGCCGACGCCGACGGTGAAGGCGCGGCGGGAGAGGTCGCGCCGCCGCGCGCGGTCGCGGCCGGCGAAGGTGCCGGGGCCCTCGGCCTGGTCGTGGCCGGCGTGAAGGAGAAGTCCGGGGAGGTCGGTGAACGCGAGATCCATGGTTCCTCAGCTCTGGAACAGCCTCGAGTAGAGGCGGTCCTGGTGGCCCTGCACGAGATCGAGGAGCGGCGCCGACGAGGCGGCGTCCTCGGGCGCGAGCGCCACGGTGGCCTCGAGCGCCCGGCGGGTCTCGTCCCCGGCGCGCGCGAGGAGCGCCTGCGCCTCGAGTGGCCCGACGATGCCCAGCCGCACCGCGGCCGAGATGAGCGAGCGCGCGCCCTGGAACAGGAAGAGGCGCCGCGTCTCCTCCTCCCCTGCCCCGAGCGCGCGCAGCACGGCGCCGAAGACGGGCGCGAGGTGGCCGGGGAGGCGCCGGGTGCGGACCTCTTCCGCCAACGCCTCGGCCGGCGGCCCGAAGGCCGCCGCCGCGGCGCGGAGGTACGCCTGCCCCTGGGCGCGGCTCGCCCGGTTCGCGACGTGGCCGGGGAGGCTCGCGTCGCAGCGGAGGTCGAGCCCGGCGAGCGCGGCGGGATCGCGAAAGGC
>JAEZXM010000148.1 GCA_023419875.1 Pseudomonadota bacterium
GTCGCCCGAGGCGCGGCGTGCCGCGGCGGGGCTCCAGGAGCTGCTCACGGAGGTGCAGCGCGTGCGGAACGGCGCCGCGCTGGTCGCGCAGGCCGGCGGGGAGCGTGCGGGGGCGAGCGCCCACGTCGCGAGCCGCACGAGCGAGACCATGCGGGGGCTCGCGGTGTCGCTCCGCGAGTCGGCCCGTGCCGCGCGCGAGATCGCCCGCTTCGCGCAGCAGCAGGAGGGCGACATCGAGCAGGTCCTCAAGGCGATGAACGAGATCGCCCATGCGACACGGGGGACGGTGACGTCCACCCAGAACGTCGAGCGCGAGGCGGCGTCGCTGAACGAGCTGGCCGCGTCGCTCAGGGACGCCGTCCGGCGGGAGTAGACCTCGCCCTACAGCCGGAACTCCGCCGCGACGCCCGAGATCCGCGTCGCGGTCTCCGCGACCTGCTGAGCGGACTGCTCGAGGGCGCGGATGCGGCCGACGGTCTCCTCCATGCCCTTGTCGAGGTCGCGCATGGCGGTGGCGATCTGGGTGATGCCGGTGGACTGCTGCTGGACCGCCGAGGCGATGTGGAGGGCGGCGTCGCTGGTCTCGCGGACGACGACGCCGATCTCGCGGAGGCTGTCGCCCGAGGCGCGGATGCGGCTCAGGGAGCCGGCCATGCCCTGGCTGCCGCGCTCGGTCATGTCGCGGGTGCTCTGCACGGCGGAGAGGATGTCCTCGACCATCTTGCCGATGCGGGAGGCGCCCTGGCCGGACTGCTCCGCGAGGGCGCGGACCTCCTGCGCCACCACGGCGAAGCTCTTGCCGGCCTCGCCGGCCTTGGCCGCCTCGATGGAGGCGTTGAGGGAGAGGACGTGGGACTGGGTGGCGAGGTCGCGGACGGTCTCGACGATGTCGCCCACCTGGCGGGCCTGCTCGAGGAGCTGGCCGGAGTGGGAGACGATCCCCTCGACCGAGCCCTGGATGCGCGCGAGCTCGCCCGCGCTCTCCTCGGCGGCGGCGCGGCCGGTCTCGCTCATCTCGCCCGCCTTCTTCGCCACCTCGAGCACGGCGGCGGCGCGGGAGGCGGCGACCGAGGAGCTCTGCTCGAGCTCACGGGTGGTGGAGCTGGTCTCGGCGACGCCGCTGGCCTGGCGCTCGAGCATGGCGGACTGGGCGCGGGTGTGCTCGGAGAGCTGCTCGGCGGCGGTGGCCATCTCCTCGGACGCGGCCTTGAGGGTGGAGACGAGCTCGCGCAGGCGGGTGACCATCTGCTGGAACGAGCGGGCGAGGACCCCGACCTCGTCCTGGGACTCGATCCGGACCTCCTGGGTGAGGTCGCCCTCGGCGATGCGCAGCGCCGCCTGCGAGAGGTTCCGGACCGGCTGCGAGGTCCTCCCGGAGATGAACCAGGCGAAGGCCGTGCCGCCGAACACCGCGACGGCGAGGATGATGGCGCCGACCCAGATCGACTCCTTTTGCTTGCGGTTCGCGCGCTCGAGCGCGAGGTTCATCTCGTCCTCGGCCTTCTTGGCGCCGGCCTCGAACCGGTCGAACAGCCCGAAGTAGTAGTTCTCGACCTCGGCCGAGTCGGCCAGGGCGAGCTGCTCCTCGCGGCTCGCCCCGGCGGCGCGCATGCGGTCCGATCGCTGGCAGTGCTCGTCCTGGAACTTGATCCGGTTGCTCACCTTCCGGGCGGCGTCCGCGCTGGCGACACTCCAGTACTTCTCGAGGTCCGCGAGCATCCGGTCCTTCTCGGCCGGCCCCAGCACCTTCACGCCGTCGGAGCCGATCCCGTCCCGCATCCTGGCGATGGCATTCTCCAGGCGGTCCAACTTGTCGTCGAGCCGCAGCGACTCGCCCGCCCATTTGAGCAGCGCGTCGAGCTCGGCGAGGTTCGCGTGCATCTGCTGGTGGAAGAGCAGGGCGGGCAGGTTCATCTTCCGCGCCTGGTCCAGCTCGCGGGCGGCCTTGTTGGACAGCGTCAGGGTCACCACCGTGGCGACCACCGTCGCGAGGGCCGCGGCCGCTGCGGGGACCAGCATCTTCCAGCGGAGCGAACGGATCGTGAGCATGCAGCTCTCCCGAGGCGGGGCGGCAGGCAACGTTTCACCAGGATCTGTACCAGAAGTCCGTGGGCGGACGAACTCGCCGGCCGCTGCGCAGGAGTGGGCGGCGGGCGTACATCCGAAGTCCAGGGTTGCGCGTCAGGCGGGCGGCGTCGTCGCGGGCCTGCCCGGCTCGCCCGCCGCGAAGAATCCGCCCACGGCGAGGAGGATCGCGACGACCGCGCCGGCGAGCAGGACGGCGGTGGCGCGCAGCGTGCGCGCACGGCGCTCGGACTGCTCGCGCGCGAGGGCGGCGTCGAGCGCCGCCAGCGCGGACGCGGCGCCGTCCTGGAGCTTCGCGTCGAGCTTCTCCAGCCGACCGGTTACATCGTTGGCCTCCTCCAGCGCGGCGCGGTCCACCGGGCCGCCGGAGCCGGGCCGCTTGCGGGCGCGCTCCGCCTGGCGGCGGAGGCGGTTCGAGACCCGCACGGCCGTCGCCCGGCTCGCGGCGTCCCAGTACGCCGTCAGCTCCTCGACGAGCTCCTTGGACCCGGTTTGGCCAAGCGCAGCCGCCCCTTCGGCGTCGAGGCGATCGAGCATCGTGTAGACGACGTCCTCGGGCTCGGCGATGAGCGTGTTGAACTCGTTCGACGCCCCGACGTACCTGAGGAGCGCGTCGAGCAGGTGGAGGTCCGACGCGAGGTTCCGCTGGAGGAGCGCGGCCGGCAGGTGACGCCGCCGCGCCTCGGAGAGCGTCTCGCCGCGCGGGGGTGCGACCAGGATCGCGACCGCGAGGACGGCGGCGAGGATCGAGACGACGGCAGGGACGAAGATCCACCAGCGGGACGCGCGGCTCATGCGCGCGACGCTATCACCCGCCGCGGCGCGGCGCCTCGAAGATCCCCTCCACCCGCCCCGTCGCGCCGTCGTGGCGCTCCACGAGCTGCGGAATCACCCGGAGCAGCACCACCTCGCTCGGCTCGATTCCCGGCGGCACCCACCGGTCCCAGGAGCGATCCCAGAGCGAGGCGGTCAGCTTCCGGTCGCGGATCACCTCGCCGGTGCCGGAGACCGAGACGGTGGTGCCGGACGCCGAGTCGAAGAAGACGAGGGCGCAGCGGGCGTCGTGCTCGAGGTCGCGGCACTTGGCGCTGTCGGCAGCGGTGGCGAACCAGATCTCCTCGCCGCGGAGGGCGTGACGCATGGCCATGGGCCGGCAGCGGAGGTGGCCGTCCTCGCCTCGGGTGGCGAGGATGGCCGTCCGGAAGGGCGCGAGCGCCGCGGAAATGACGCCGGGGTCCTTGCTCGTGGGCATGGGGCGTCTCCGTTGCTCGTCTCGAGGGACCTCAGTCCTTCCACTTCGTGTGCGAGAGCCATTCGCGGATCGACGGCCGGCGGAACACGCGCCGCGCGTACGCGGCGAGCCGGTCCGGGCAGGGGTCGCCGTTGGAGACCAGGCGCTGGAGCATGAGGGCGAGGTCCGCGTCGGCGATGGTGAAGTCGCCCGCCACGTGCTCCGCGCCCTCGGGCAGGAACCGCCCGGCAACCTGGACGAGCCGCTCCGCCGCGGCGCGCCCGGCCGCGGTGAGCGGCGCCGGCCGGTCCGTGCCGAAGAAGGTGGAGGTGGGGCGCTCCTCCCGCACGGCCATGAGGTCGCTCCGCACGAACGCCTGGACCATGCGGACACGGGCGCGGGCCCGCGGGTCGGCGGGGTAGAGGCGCGCGTGGGCGGGCGGGGGGAATGTCTCCTCCAGGTACTCGTCGATCGCGGAGGACTCCGCCAGCCAGAGCTCGCCGTGCCGGAGCGCCGGCACACGGCCCGTGAAGGAGGTCTGCTCGTAGGGCGCGCGCTGGTGGTCGCCCTTCTCGAGGTCGAGGAGCTCCATCCGGAACGGGAGCCCCTTCTCCTTCAGCGTGACGAAGACCGAGAAGACGTACGGGCTCGTCCAGGCGGAGTTGCCGTACAGGAGGATCTCGTCGGGCATGCGGACGTTCTAGCGCCCCGTCTCCGGTGCTGCAACGGAGCGTGCACCGGGCCGGCCCCGGCGGGCCGGCCCGGACGCGCCGCGAGGCTACTTCGAGAAGGGCGACGGCGGCGTGGGGAGCTTCGCCGGCGGGGCCTTCGTCACGTCGAGGAGCTCGACGTCGAAGTGGAGGATCGAGTTGGGCGGGATGTTCGGCGTGCCGCGCGGACCGTAGGCGAGGTCGGAGGGGCAGACGATCTTCGCGCGCCCGCCGGCCTTCATCTTCTGGAGCGCCTGCGTCCAGCAGGGGACGACGCCGCTCAGCGAGAACTCCGCGGGCTGGTTCTTCTCCCGGGAGTCATCGAACTTCGTGCCGTTCACGAGGGTGCCGGTGTAATGCACCTTCACCTTGTCGTTCGGGCCGGGGCTCGGGCCGGTCCCCTCGCGCACCGGGATGACGACCACGCCGCCCTCGGTCTTGATCGCGCCCTTCTGCTGCGCCTGCTTCGCCAGGTAGGCGGCGCCCTTCGCCTTCTCGCGCTCGGTCTTCTGCTCGACCTTGGCCCGGGCCCAGTTGTTGAGGTTCTCCATCGAGTCCTGGTCCTGCTTCATCTTCGCAGGATCGGCGACCCCCTGGCGGATGCCGGCGATGACCTTGTCCATCTCGGCGGCGGTGAGACCCAGGGGCTCGAGGCTCCGCGCGATCGAGTAGCCGATGTCGCGGAGGGCGCGGTTGCCGTCGGGCGTCTTCGCGGGGGCGGTGGCGGCTGGGGTGGCGGGCTTCGCGGCGGCCTTGGGATCCGATCCTGCGGCAAGGGCCGTGCTCGCCAGGACCAGGGAGAGCGCAGCGATGGTGAGGGTTCTCATGAGACGCTTCGACCTTTCTCGACCGGCGCCGTCGTGGCCGGGACCGGCGCCGCGGGGGAGGGGCGATCGGGCTGGACTGCGGCGCGTGCGTCCAGCTCGTCGAGCTTGCGGTGGAAGAAGCGGAAGACGGCCACGAAGACGCTCATCACGGGGGCCGCCAGGAGCGCACCGGCGATGCCGGCGCTGCGCTCGCCCACCACCAGGGCGAGCACGATCAGCACGGGGTGGATGCGGGCCGCGTCGCCCATGATCTTGGGGTTCAGCACGTAGCTCTCGAGCGCGTGGATGCCGATGATCCAGCCGAGGGCGAGGAGCGCCTTGGTGGGGCCGCCGGAGCCGAGCGCGAGGAGCACGATCGGTACCGACGAGATGAAGGTCCCGAAGAAGGGGACGATGTAGAGGATGAACGCCAGGAAGGCGAGCGCGTACGCGAAGGGGATCTTGAGGATCAGGAGCCCGACCAGCGTGAGCGCGCCGTTCACGAGCATGATCGTGAGCTGGCCCCGCACCACGCCGGAGAGCCCCACGTCGATCCCGTGCAGGAGCCGGCGGAACTCGGAGCGGTAGCTGCCCGGGACCAGGGTCTCCGACCAGCGGAGGATGCGCGGCCCGTCCATCGAGAGGAACGCGGTCAGCATGAACAGCAGGGCCACGAAGAAGACGGCGCGGAACGCGCCGCCGATGAGGCTGCGGGAGAGCGCCACCACGTCGCCGAGCCGGCCGCGCAGGCCCCGCGACGCCTCGTGCAGCGACTCGGCGATCCCGCTCGAGAGGTCGACGCTGAAGGCCGACTGCGACTCCCCTTCGACCGGCGCGACGTCGAGCGGGATGCCGTGGCGAGTGAGGAAGGCGTCGATGCTGCGCGCCCACTCGTCGAGGCGCTCGGGGGTGAGCCCGCCGAGGAAGTCGCGGAGCTCGGTGAGGCCGCGCACGGCCTCCCGGTAGACCTGCGGGATCACCGAGACGGCGCCCACCCAGGTGAGGCCGCCGAGCACGATGTAGACGACCAG
>JAEZXM010000158.1 GCA_023419875.1 Pseudomonadota bacterium
GGTGCGGCTGGGCCGGCGCCCGTCGCGGGCGGGGAGGGTGCCCCTGCGCCCGAGGCGCCGGCAGGTGAGGCTGGCGGTCCGCCACCTCCGGCGTCACCGGAGCCCACGCCCGGCGGCTCCACACAGGAGTAGGGATGCGCCGCAGGCTCGCCGCGGTTCTCGTCACCGCGCTCCTCGGGGGCTGCAACCGAGGGAGTCCGAGCATCGGCGGGCTCCAGGTGGTCGAGGGCGCGTACGAGGACGAGCTGCAGCACGCAGGGATCGGGCGCGGAACGCTGCGCGAGGCGGCGCGCGGTGCGCTTCGTGGGGCCGGGTTCCGGACCTTGGACGGGCGCGGCGATTACCAGGGCCGGGTGGAGGTGCTCTTCATCGGCGGCGCAGAGGACGAGGGCTCCATCGCCGTCGAGGTCGAGCTCCAGCTCTTCGGGGGCAAGGCGGGGCCGGTGCGCACGCTCGCGGAGGCCGGCGTGGGACGGGTGCCCCGGCCGGAGTCGGCCGAGGCGCTCGCCGGCGCGTGGCGCCAGGCCTTCGTCGCTGCCGTCGCGGAGGCGTCATCGCGGGTGCTCCGCGCGCTCGCAGCCGAGGGGAAGTCGAACGAGGAGCTGCTCCGTGATCTCGGTGAGACGGATCGGGGAGCCCGTGAGCAGGCGATCCGGGTCCTCGGGGATCGGCGAGCCCGTGAGGCGGTGCCGGCGCTCGTCGCCCAGCTCCAGGACGAGGACCTCGACCTGGCCGAGCGCGCCGCCGGCGCGCTGGCGCAGATCGGCGATCCGCGGGCGGTCGAGCCGATCATCGATTTCACCCAACGGCTGGAGGAGGGCCCGTACTCGCCGCGGTACGCACGGATCATCGGCGACATCGGCGGGAGCGAGGCGCGCGGCTACCTCATGACGCTCGAGTCCGGGCACGCGGACCCGCGGGTCCGGGAGGCCGCGCGAACGGCGCTCGAGGAGATGGAGGAGCGCGAGCGCGAGCAGGCGCAGGCGCCGTCCCGGAAGAGGTCAGCGAGCCGAGATTCCGGTAGGATGGGAAGATGAACCGCGCACGCCTCCTGCTCCTCGCCGCCGCGCTCGGGGGCGCGTGCGCCCACATGCCGGAGCAGGCGCAGGGGGAGCCTCCGCCCGGCCCCGCGGCGCCACAAGCCTCCGCGCCGGAGAAGCGGCCGCCGAAGGACCGGGATCGGCCCGCAGCAACCGCCCCGCGCCGGGGCGACAAGGCGGAGAAGTCCGGAACGCCCCGTCCCGCCACGCCCAAGGCCGCGACCGTCGCCGGGGGGCCCGCCGACTACTGGCCTCTCGCCGTCGGGAACGAGTGGGTGTACGTCGATCGGTCTCCGGCGCTCCCGGAGAACCGGCGCGGCGGGCTCCGCACCGTGCGCATCCTGGAGCGGACCGCGGACGGCTTCTACCGGGACAACGAGCGGGGGAATCTGAGGATCGACGGGCCCTGCGTCCGCGACCGCAACCGCCGGCTGCTGTGCAAGCCGTTCGCCGAAGGGGCGACCTGGTCCTCCGTCGTCTCTCCGACGGTGATCGAGCGGTACGAGATCGCCGCCGCCGGCGAGACCGTGGAGACACCCGCGGGGAAGTTCGAGCGCTGCGTGCGCGTCCGCGCGCACAACCGGGTGAAGGCCAGCATCGACCAGGTCCTGGAGATCACGTACGCGCCGCGGGTCGGGCCGATCGTCATCGAGACCTACGTGGTCGTGGACGGCCGCATCACGCCGCAGGTCAAGGCGGTGCTCCAGTCGTACAAGCTGGCCGGCGGGACCTGAGGGCGGCGGCTCGCCGAGGTGCGCGGCCACGGCGGCCCTGCCCGGGTCGCGCCGGGTGAAGGCGCACCTGGTAGAAAGGGGCTGGGCGATGGTGAGGACCGAGGTGCGGGTCCTGTATGCCGACACCGACAGGATGGGCGTCGTCTACTACGCGAACCACCTGCGCTGGTTCGAGGCGGGTCGGAACGAGTTCCTGCGGGCGAAGGGACTGCGGTACCGTGACTTCGAGGAGCGGTTCGGGCTTCTGCTTCCCGTGGCGGAGGCGGGCGTGAAGTACCTCGAGCCGGCCCGCTACGACGACCTCCTGGGGGTCGAGACCTCGCTCGTCGAGATGGGCCGCGCGTCGGCCCGCTTCACGTATCGCATCGTGCGTGAGGCGGCGGTGCTCGCGACCGGGTTCACGATCCACGCGTGCGTGGATGCGGCCGGCCGGGTGGTGCGGCTGCCGCAGGAGCTGTCGCGGGCGCTCGCGTCGAGCGAGGCTCCGGGCGCTGCGGGGGGCTAGAGATGGATCGGAACCTGGCGCTCGAGATGGTGCGCGTGACCGAGGCCGCCGCGCTGGCGTCGGCGCGCCTCATGGGCCGCGGGGACCGCGATGCTGCCGACCGGGCGGCGACCGAGGCGATGCGGCGCGTGCTCGCGGACGTGCCCGTGCACGGCGAGATCGTGATCGCGGAGGGGGTGGCAGGGCCGGGCGCGTCCGGCGAAGGCGCGTTCCGCGTGGGGGAGCGGGTGGGGAAGCGACGGGACGGGGATTCCGAGCTGGAGATCGCGCTCTACGCGCTGGAGGGCTGCGACGCGTGCGCCATCGGCGGCGCCAACGCCATCAGCGCCATCGCCATGGCGGAGCCCGGGCACCTCCTGCGCGCGCCCGATGCGTACATGGAAAAAGCCGCGGTCGGCCCGAGCGCCCGCGGCGCGATCGACCTGCGCCGCTCCGCCACCGAGAACCTCCAGAGGGTCGCCGAGGCCACGGGGAAGTACGTCGAGGATCTCACCGTCGTGATCCTCGACCGGCCCCGCCACGCGGCGCTCGTCCGCGAGGTGCGGGAGGCCGGCGCGCGCATCAAGCTCATCCGGGACGGCGACCTCGCGGCTGCGGTGAGCACGTGCTTTCCGGAGACCGGCGTGGACCTCCTGCTCGGCGTCGGAGGTGCGCCCGAGGGCGTGGTTGCGGCGGCCGCGATCCGCTGCGCGGGGGGCGAGATGCAGGGCCGGTTCGTCTGCCGGACCGAGTCCGATCGCGAGAAGCTCCGGGGGCAGGGCGTGAAGGAGCCGGAGCGCCTCCTCACGGCGGAGGAGATGGCGGGGGGCACGGTGATGTTCGCCGCGACCGGCGTGACCGAGGGGGATTTCCTGAAGGGCGTCGTCTTCACCGGGGACGGCGCGCGGACGCACTCGGTGGTCATGCGGGCCAAGACCGCCACGATCCGGTTCATCGACACGATCCACCACTTCACCCGGAGCCCGAACTACGGCTGGTGAGCCGTGCGGGCGAGGAGACGGCCGTGGCGCTGGTTTCGAAGGAGGTCCTGGTCCAGGCGAAGGTCGAGCAGCTCTTCGACATCATCGTGGACTACGCGAAGTACCCGGAGTTCGTGCCCGGCATCAAGGCGTGCCAGGCGCGGGAGGTCGGCGGAGAGACGCACGTCGAGTACGACCTCGATCTCGGGCTCCGGCGCATCCGGTACGTGCTGCGGCACGAGGAGGATCGGCCGCGCAAGGTCTCGTGGTCGCTCGTATCCGGTGAGGTGCTGAAGGTCTCGAACGGCTCGTGGGAGCTCACCGCCGAGGGCGATCGGACCCGGGCGCGCTACTCGGTGGACATCCAGATCGCGAAACCGCCGCTCGTTCCGCAGGCGTTGCTCGATCGGATGAGCGATCAGCTCACGAGGGTCCAGCTGCCCCGGACGCTCGAGGCCTTCCGCGCGCGGGCGGAGGGGCGCTGAGGGGACGTCGGAGCGCCCTACGGATCTTCGAGGGACCGTGACGCCGGTGCCACGGGGTGCGCGCCGCGCGGTCGGCAGGGTGCAGTGCACGCGCAGGTCCGCTTACATGCTCGGTATTCGTCGCCTTGACCCATCCTGGGTCGGGTGTTACTGCGATCGTTTCGGGAGCTCTATCACTGTGGTGAATCGGGACGCGGGTACCCTCCGTCGTTAGAAGGAAAGTTGGCGGGTGCGCAGAAGGGAGCGAGGCCGCGCAAGGAACGCGGCTTGCATCCGTAGCCGGAGCAGGGACGAAGACGAAGGCAGGAGAGACCGATGCTGGACGCCTACGTCATCGAGGAGATCAAGCGGCGCGAGCGTGAGAAGCCCCGCGACGAGCGCCCCTCCATCGAGCTCCCCGTCCCGATGGACCCCGCCCGCACCCCCGAGGATCCGCCGTCCAAGGATCGGGATGAAGGCGGCGTTGTGATCATCAACTACAACTGACCGCATCACCGCCGCGGGTCGGCCCCCGGCAAGAAACCGCGATCGCCCGCCCAGGAAATGCGTTGACCTCCCGCAGGCCTGCGGGCAGATTCCGCGCGTTTTCTCACTCAGGCGGTGAAACGCCTCGGAGGGCTTCGCAGTGACCGAGATCATCAACGTGACGGCCCGGGAGATCCTCGACTCCCGCGGAAACCCGACGGTGGAGGTCGAGGTGGCGGTCGGGACCGGCGACGTCGGCCGCGCCGCCGTGCCCTCGGGCGCGTCGACCGGCGAGCACGAGGCGCTCGAGCTCCGGGACGGCGACAAGGGCCGCTACCTGGGCAAGGGCGTCAGGAAGGCCGTCGCCAACGTCGTCGACGTGATCGGCCCGGCCGTGGTCGGCATGGACGCGTCGGACCAGGCGAGCCTCGACGCGAAGATGCTCCAGCTCGACGGCACGCCGACCAAGGCGAAGCTCGGGGCGAACGCGATCCTCGGCGTCTCCCTCGCCGCGGCGAAGGCGGCGGCGCAGGCGCACGGACTTCCGCTCTACCGCTACGTCGGCGGCGCAGGCGCTCGTACTCTGCCCGTGCCGCTCATGAACATCGTGAACGGCGGCGCGCACGCCGACTCCAACGTGGACTTCCAGGAGTTCATGGTGGTGCCGCTCGGCGCGCCCACCTTCGCCGAAGGCCTGCGCTACGGGGCCGAGGTGTTCCACGCGCTGAAGAAGGTCCTCAAGGGCCGCGGCGCGGCCACCGGCGTCGGCGACGAGGGCGGCTACGCCCCGAACCTCCCGTCCAACGAGGAGGCGCTCGCGGTGATCATGGAGGCCATCAAGCAGGCGGGCCTCAAGGCCGGCGAGCAGGTGGCGCTCGCGCTCGACGTCGCATCGAGCGAGTTGTTCGACAAGTCCACGGGCAAGTACACGCTCGAGGGCGAGGGCAAGACCTTCGACGGCAAGGGCCTGGTCGACTTCTACGAGGGCCTCTGCCAGAAGTACCCGATCGTCTCGATCGAGGACGGCTGTGACGAGAACGACTGGGCGACGTGGAAGCTCCTCACCGATCGGCTCGGCAAGAAGGTTCAGCTCGTCGGCGACGATCTGTTCGTGACCAACGTCACCCGGCTGGAGAAGGGGATCCAGCAAGGGGTCGGCAATTCGATCCTCGTCAAGGTGAACCAGATCGGTTCGCTCACGGAGACGCTCGAGGCCGTCCGCATGGCGCATCGCGCCGGCTACACCAGCGTCATGAGCCACCGCTCGGGCGAGACCGAGGACACCACGATCGCCGACCTCGCGGTCGCCTGCGACTGCGGGCAGATCAAGACCGGCTCGGCCTCACGTTCCGACCGCATCGCCAAGTACAACCAGCTCCTCCGCATCGAGCAGGAGCTCGGCGCGACGGCCCGGTACGCCGGCCGGAGCGCGTTCAAGGCGCTGCGGTAGGCGACGAGTCTCACGCCTCGACGAGGCCCTCACCCGCAGCGCGGGTGGGGGCCTTTCTCTTTGCGGCGCGGATGCTCACGAGGTCGGGCGAGGTGGGCGCGCGCGGAGCGGCGCCGCCGGGCCGCGGGTCCTCGCGGCGGTCGTTCTTTGGTAACCTGTCCGCGCCAGATGTCCGAAGGCGAACACACCATCATCGGGAAGATCCCGCGCGAGCGACTCAACCAGATCGCCTCGCGCAAGCTCTCGGCCATGGGCGTGCCCGTCCGGCTCGGCGGCGATCGTGAGACGCTCGAGGGCGAGCTCGCGTTCTCCGGCAGGGTCGTCCACCCTGCCACCGGCCAGGCGATCCCCCGGGCGCGGTTCGCGGTCGAGGGTCACGACCACCTCCGTTTCCCGGATCCGCCGCTCTCCACGCTCGGTCCCGTCAACTTCTACGAGCACGACCGCGTGACGGGGCTGGAGCAGGCGCTGGCGATGGCGCTCGCCCGCCGTGGGGCGGCCCTTCAGGATGTCGCCGCGCGGATGCAGGCGCTCCGGCTCGAGTCGTCGCTCGACCCCGAGCGGCTCGCGGTCCGCGCCGTCGTGAAGACCGCCACCCACGCGTTCGAGATCCTCGGCACACCGGAGGGCGTGCGTGTCTCGCGCGTGGCGCCGGTGGGCGGCCGACCGTTCGAGGTGGCGAGCGACTTCCCGCCGCTCTCCCTTCCGGACTTCGCCGTTCCGGCCGACCTCGAGATCTTCCTCGTGAACGCCGTCCCCCGCATGGCCGCGGGCGCGTCTCCGAGAGCCTCCGCCGGGCGTCCGGAGCCGGGCGGCGCCCTCGCGGCGATGCCGCCGCCCCGCAACGCGGTCACGCTGGAGTCGCTCGTCCGGGCGTTCGGCGACGGATCGATCCTCGCCCCGAACGCGGCCGTCGAGCTGGTGCAGGAGTTCGAGTGGGCGAACACGCGGTACCGGTTCGTCGCCACGCGCGACATGGGCACGCGGTTCCGTGGTCGTCTCATCGGGCCGAACGGCGACGTCTGGTCGGACCGGTTCGATCTCGAAGCCTTTCCGGGGACGCAGAAGGTCGTCGGGCTGGCGCTGGGCGCGCCCGATGCGGAGGTCGTCGCCGCGCCGGCTGCCGGGGCGGCGGAGGTGCCAGGCCACCTGCTCCCGCACGCCGGAGAGGTCTGGGTGATGAACGTGGTGGTCGAGGAGGCCGGCACGGATGAGGTCCGCTACGTGGGCACGGATATCGACGGCCGCCCCTACGGCGCCGCGCGCGTCCTGAAGAAGTCCGACTTCGAGGCGGTGTTCGCGCGCGAGGGCAGCGGCTGGCGGCTCCTCATCCAGATCGACCAGGTCCAGGAGGGGAACGTGCTGTACCGCCAGCTCGATCGGCAGCGCCAGCCCATCGGTGCTCCTCGAAAGATGTCGGTGGCGATCCTGGTCGCCAACTTCGTGCCCGAGGCTGCGGCATACTAGGGACGGCATGAGCGAGGATCGAGGGAGCGCGGTGGGGGCGCGGGAAGCCAGGGACCCCGTGGCGGAGCTCGAAGGGCGCCTCGGCCTCGCCTTCGCGGACCGCGCCAGGGCCATGGCCGCGCTCACTCACAAGTCCTACGTCAACGAGCACCGCGACCAGACGGGACTGCAGGACAACGAGCGCCTCGAGTTCCTCGGTGACGCGGTGATCGACCTGGCGGTGTCCCATCGGCTGATGGAGCGGTTCCCCGAGGCACGCGAGGGGGAGCTCTCGAAGATGCGCGCGGCGGTCGTGGACGAGCTCGGGCTGTGCGAGATGGCGCGGGCGCTCGATCTCGGCTCCCTGCTGCGGCTCGGCCGCGGTGAGGAGCTCACCGGCGGCCGGCAGAAGGCGTCGCTCCTGGCGGACGCCATGGAGGCGGTGATCGCGGCGGTGTTCCTCGAGGCGGGGCTCGGCCCGGTGCTGCAGATCGCCGATCGTTTCCTGGGAGACGCCTTCGCCCGGGCGGCTGCCGGGACGCTGGACCGCGACTTCAAGACCCAGCTCCAGGAGCTCGCGCAGAGCCGGTTGCGCTCGACCCCGCGGTACCGGGTGGTGGGGGAGCGCGGCCCGGACCACTCGAAGACCTTCGACGTGGAGACGGAGCTGCGCGGCGAGGTGCTCGGGCGGGGCGTCG
This sequence comes from Pseudomonadota bacterium, assembly GCA_023419875.1. Lineage (GTDB taxonomy): Bacteria > Myxococcota > Myxococcia > Myxococcales > Anaeromyxobacteraceae > Anaeromyxobacter. The sequence goes on from JAEZXM010000158.1 coordinate 7,783, forward strand.
GGCGCTCGAAGAAGGACGCGGAGCAGGCTGCCGCCAAGCTCGCGCTGGAAGCGCTCGCGCGGCGGTTCGCCAATGGAGCGGCCGAGGTCGGCGCAGCGCCGCCCTTCCCGGGGGCGAGCCCGGCGACCCGCGATCTCGGCGGATCGGCCACGGACGCCGTCGTCTCGCTGCCCGCACCCGCCCTCTCACCTCCGCCGCCGGTCGCTTCGCCCGCGGCCTCGGAGCAACCGCAGCCGGCGCCTCCCGTCCGGAAGCCGGCGCGCCGGGCCACGGCCCGGAAAGGGCGCGGCAGCAAGTCGCCGCCCCGGGCGCGAAAGGCGCCTGCCCGGCGGCCCGCCCGCAAGGGGACGAAGAAGCGCTGAGCGCGCGAGGAAACGAGCTTTCCGATTGCCGGCGGGCAGGGGCCGCAGCTAGCATCCCGCGCCGTCATGAGCCGAATGGGTCCCAACTCCTGGTCCTCCGTCCTCGCTGCCATCGCCGCCCTGCTCGTCACCTGTCCGCTCGCCGGGTGCAAGCGGTCTTCCGAGAAGGAGGCCGGCGCCTCGACCTCGGCATCCTCCTCGGCCGGCCCCTTCGCCGTTCTCGAGACCACGCGCGGCGTCATCGCAGTGCGCCTGCTCGCCGACGAGGCGCCGAACGCGGTTGCCAACTTCGTCGAGCTCGCGACCGGCAAGAAGCCGTTCAAGGATCCGCTCACGAAGGAGACCCACGCGGCCGCGTTCTACGACGGGCTCCTGTTCCACGAGGTGAAGGCGGGGAAGTGGATCCAGAGCGGCGATCCCGCCTCGCGGAACGCGCCTCTCGGCGCGGACAACAATGCCGGCTACAACTTCGGCTGGACCGGCCCCGGATACGAGTTCGCGGACGAGCTGCCCAAGCCGGGCACGAAGCTCTACGACCGGCCATGTATGGTCGGCATGACGAACCACGGCGCAAACACCAACGGCTCGCAGTTCTTCGTGACCGAGGCGCCGCAGCCGCATCTCGAACCGGCGGCGTGCGACAAGTCGCCCTCGGGCGTGTGCGGATGGGTGCGGATCGGCGAGGTCGCTTGCGGCTGCGAGCTCGTGAGCACCATCGCCCGCGCGGGTCGTTCCCAGACGCGCCTCGTGAAGGTCACCATCACAGACGCTCCGCCGGCCTGCAAGTAGCCGCGGGCGTCCACGCCGGCGGCCGGTCGGCCGCAGGAGGCATCGAATGGCCGAGTCCATCAGCGCCACGTTCCAGACGTCCCTCGGCGAGATCGTGGTGAAGCTCCTGCCCGAGAAGGCACCCAAGACCGTCGCCAACTTCGTGGGCCTCGCGGAGGGGAGCCGCGAGTGGAAGGACCCGAGGTCCGGCCAGACTGCGAAGCGCCCGCTCTACGACGGGACCGTGTTCCACCGGGTCATCCCGGACTTCATGATCCAGGGCGGCGACCCGCTGGGCACCGGTACGGGCGGCCCCGGGTACCGCTTCGAGGACGAGATCGGCCCAGACAACAGGTTCGACCGGCCCGGGCTCCTCGCCATGGCCAACGCCGGCCCGAACACCAACGGGTCCCAGTTCTTCATCACCGAGGTGCCCACCCCGCACCTCAACCGTGGCCACACCATCTTCGGCGAGGTGGTGAAGGGGATCGAGCTCGTCCGCAAGATCGCGCTCGCGGGCAACGCCAAGGTCACGCTCGAGAAGGTCACCGTCACGCGCGGCGCCTAGCGCTTCGCCTCGCCCGCCGGTCGGCAGGCGAGACGTTACCCAGGCGCGGCCCGCGCGGCTGCGCGATCACCTCATGGACCGCGAGAGACCACCTCCCTTCCACGCCGGCTTCGTCGCCATCGTCGGACGGCCCAACGTCGGCAAGTCCACGCTCCTGAACCGCGTGCTCGGGGAGCACGTGGCGATCGTGTCGCCGCGGCCGCAGACGACCCGAACGCGGATCCTCGGCGTCCACAACCTGCGCGGCGCGCAGATCGCGTTCTTCGACACCCCGGGGCTGCACCGGGCCAAGGGCGCCCTCAACCGCCGGATGGTGGAGACCGCCCTCCGGACGCTGGGCGAGGTGGACGCGGTGCTGTTCCTCGTGGAGGCGGGGACCGGGCCCGAGCGACGGGTGGAGATCGGCGAGGCGACCCGCTGGGCGATCGACGAGGTGAAGCGCTCGGGCAAGCCGGCGCTGCTCGGTGTGAACAAGATGGACCGGGCGCCGCGAGAGACGCTCCTGCCGGTCATCGGGGCCTACCGGACGCTCCACGCCTGGGAGGAGATCGTGCCGTTCTCCGCGCTGACCGGCGAGAACGTGGACCGCCTCGTGGAGGTGCTCGCCGCGCACCTGCCGGAGGCCGAGGCGCCCCACTTCCCGCCGGACGTGCTCACCGACCAGGCGGAGCGCCAGCTCGCCGCCGAGTACGTGCGCGAGCAGGTGATGCTCCGCACGCGCCAGGAGATCCCGTACGCCGCCGCAGTGGAGGTGGAGGAGTTCGACGAGAGCGGGCGGCGGGAGGGCGGGGGCCTCGTCCGGATCTCGGCGGTGATCGCGGTGGAGCGGGAATCGCAGAAGGCGATCGTCATCGGCAAGGGCGGCGCGCTCTTGAAGCAGGTCGGGACCGAGGCGCGCCGGGGCCTGGAGCGGCTGCTCGGCTGCAAGGTGTTCCTGGCGCTCACGGTGAAGGTGGACGAGCGGTGGAGCGAGCGCGAAGCGGCGCTCCGGAGGTTGGGGCTGTGAGAGAGCTCGTGCCGCGCCCGCTCGTGGCGCTCGTCGGTCGCCCCAACGTGGGCAAGTCCACGCTGTTCAACAGGCTCGCCGGGCGCCGGGTGGCGATCGTCGAGGACGTGCCCGGCGTCACCCGCGACCGGAACTACGCGGACCTGGACTGGGACGGGCGCGCCCTCTCGGTGGTGGACACCGGCGGCTTCGAGCCCGACTCCCGCGACCCGCTCATGACCCTCGTCCGGCGCCAGGCGCAGCTCGCCGTGGACGAGGCGGCGGCGGTGGTGCTGCTCGTGGACGGGCGGGAGGGGCTCACCAGCGTCGATCGCGCGGTGGCCGATCTCCTCCGCCGCGCCGGGAAGCCGCTCTTCGTCGCGGTCAACAAGGTGGACAGCGCGCGCACCGAGGAGGTCGTGCCGCTCGCCGAGTTCTACCAGCTCGGGTTCGGCGACGTGCAGGCCGTCTCGGCCGAGCACGGCCGCGGCGTCGGCGATCTCCTGGACGCGATCAC
>JAEZXM010000177.1 GCA_023419875.1 Pseudomonadota bacterium
AAGGGCTCCCCAACCTGACCTTCGTCCCGATGTACGACGGCTGCCATGCGATGCCCGACTCCTTCTGGCTCTCGCTCGGGGACACCAAGGTGGTCTGCTTCTCGAGCACCTTGTTCGAAAGGCTCCAGCGGCTCGGCGTCCGGTCCCGCCACGTGCAGTACTTCCCCGATCCGTCTCCGTTCGCGCCGGTGACGTGGGACGGCCGCCTGCGCGGCTACTTCTGGCAGCGGCAGCAGGACGTCACCTGGCACACCCTGCGTCCGCTGCTCGGCGCCGCGCGCTTCGAACGGTTCACGCTCCACCGCGCCGTCGATCCGAGCTTCGGGGTCTTCGTCGCGCCCGCTCCGGGGGAAGCGGCGCGCCACCGCGTGCGGTTCACCGACTGGTTCGCGGACCGCGAGGCGCACCGGCGAGACCTCGCCGCGCACAACGTCTACTTCGCGCCGCGGCTCCGGGAGGGGATCGGGATGTCCTTCCTGGAGGCGATGGCGATGGGCATGCTCGTGGTCGCGCCGGACCGGCCGACCATGAACGAGTACCTGGTGTCCGGCGTGAACGGGCTTCTCTACGACCCGGAGCGCCCCTCCCCGCTCGACCTCACCCGGGCCGCCGACCTCGGCGCCCGTGCCCGCCGCAGCGTCGAGCTCGGGCGGGCGAAGTGGCTCCGCTGCCTCGAAGGGCTCGTCCGGTTCGTGCTTCGGCCCGGCGCCGAGGCGGCGGTGCAGGCGCCGCTCGATGCGCTCGATCCCTGGGCCCTCGAATGCCCCGTCCCCCCGCCGCCGCGGAACGTCGCCGTCGCCGCCGCTTCCCCGTCGCGTACGCGGATCCCCACCGAGGGGGGACGGCGCCTCCGCAGGCCCTCCGCTGTGGCGCACGCGCCCACCGTGACCGTGGCGGTCGTGACCCGCAACGCCGAGACGACGCTGCGCCCCACCCTGGAGAGCATCGTCCGCCAGCGCTTCACGGACCGGGAGATCCTGGTGCTCGACGGCGCGTCCGAGGACGGCACCCTGGACGTGGTGCGCGAATGGGATCCCCTCCTCGAGTACTGGCGCTCGGAGCCGGACGGTGGCCCCTACGAGGCGATGAACGCTGCGGCCGCGCTCGCCCGCGGGCGGTGGATCCTCTTCATGAACGCCGGCGACGCGTTCCGGACCACGGACGCGCTGGGGCTCGCGCTCGATGGCGCGCCGGCCGACGCTGATGTGATCATCGGTCATCACGTCTACCGCCGTCTCGACGGCGGAGAGGAGCTGCACCGCGCCGCCGCCTTCGAGGAGACCTGGGCGCTCCTCCGGCGCGGCGAGGTGAACTGGCAGTGGCTCTCGCGCGTGCCCGGTCACCAGGCGACGCTCACGCGCGCCGAGCTCCTGCGCCGGAACCCCTACCAACTCGACTTCCGGATCGCCGCGGATCACGACCTGCTCTACCGGCTCGTCCGGCAGGGGGTCCGCTTTCACCACGCGAATGCCGTGCTCGCGACGTACGCGTGCGGCGGGTTCTCCTGGCGCAACCAGGAGCGGTGCTTCGAGGAGTGGAGACGGATCGCGCTCCGGTACACCGAGTGGCCCGAGGCGGTGGCGCGCGCGTTCACGGCGATGCGGCGGGACCTCCGGCGGGAGCTCCTCGCCCGTCTCGCTTGGGGACCGTTGCTCCTGCAGGCCCTGGTCGGCGCGGATGCTCGGGCTCAGGCAGCGCGCCGGTTGCGCGGCCTTCTCCGCGCCCGCAAGCGGCGTCGCGTCGGCGTTCCCGTCGCGACCTGGGCCGGTCTCCCGCTCGACCGCGGACTCTGAACAGCCCACCAAAGTTCACCACCAGAGGGTCCTTGGCGGTCGGATCGCCTCTCCATATCCCAGGCTGCGGCGCCCCATGACCGGCCGAACCAGTCCGCGCATCTCGGTCGTCGTCCCGGCGTTCAACGAGGCCGAGGGCATCACGCCGCTCCTTGCTCGCCTCCTCCCGGTCCTCCGCGTCCACGGGAAGTTCGAGGTGCTGTTCGTGGACGACGGTAGCACCGATGGGACCCTCGAGGTCCTCAAGCGTCACTGCGCCGAGCACCCGGAGGTCGGCTATCTGTCGTTCTCTCGGAACTTCGGACACCAGGCCGCGCTGAGGGCTGGCCTTGCGCACACTCGTGGCGAGTGTGCGATCTCGCTGGACGCGGACCTTCAGCACCCGCCGGAGCTCATTCACGAGCTGGTCGCTCGATGGGAGCAAGGCGACGAGGTGGTCTACACGATCCGGGATGACGGGCCGGACGTGGGATGGGCCAAGCGAACCACCTCGCGCGTCTTCTACCGGACGATGCGCGCACTCTCGGGGGTCCCCGTCAGGGAAGGGGCGGCGGATTTCCGCCTGCTCTCGCGGCCCGTTCTCGACGTCGTGAACCGGCTCGACGAGAACCCGCTCTTCCTTCGCGGGATCCTGGCCTGGCTCGGGTTCCGGCAAGGGGTGGTCCGCTACACCTCCGAGCCCCGCCGGTCCGGGGCGTCCAAGTACACGTTCTCACGAATGGTACGTCTGGCGCTCGAGGGGATCACCTCGTTCAGCGTCCGCCCGCTCAACCTGGCGCTTGCAGCGAGCGGCGCCGTGGCAGGCCTGGCCTTCGCGTACAGCTGCTACGCGCTCTTCATGCGCTTCTTCACGGAGCGGACCGTTCCGGGATGGACGTCCGTCCTCGCTGCGGTCCTGTGGCTCGGGGCCGTCCAGCTCCTGGTGCTCGGCATCATGGGCGAGTATCTCGGCCGGTTGTTCGTGGAGTCCAAGCGGCGCCCGCCCTTCGTGATCCGGGAGTCCAGCCGCGCGGCCGAGGAAGCCCGCACCGGGGTCGGAGAACGCCACCTCGTCGAGGCAGGGCTCGGCCGGGAGGCACATTGAGCAAGTACGCCCTCATGCTCGTGGGAGTGGCCTGCTCCGCCGCCGCGCAGATCCTCCTCAAGCGCGCGGGGGGCACGACACCGGCCCAGAGCCGCTGGTTCTTCTGGATCGCAGCCAGCGCCGCCGCGTACACGGCCGCGTTCGTGCTCTACGCGGCGATCCTCCGTCGTTTCCCGCTCAGCGTGGCTGCCCCCACCATGACCGTCGCGGTGATGTGCGTGGTGGTGGTGGCAGGCGCGGTCCTGGGTGAGCCGCTGTCCGGCCGGCGACTCCTCGGGGTGATCCTCGGCCTGGCCTCGATCCTCGTGGTCCTGCGGTGACGACGCTCGGAGCAGAGGGGAGCGGCCGGCTCGACGGAGCGGACCTCACGATCTCCTCCGCCATCGCGCTCGCGTGGGTGGCCTGGTTCGCGGCCACCGGGACCATCCAGTCCGGATACCACCTCGTCGACGATCACGAGATCGTCCGCATCGCCTCGGACCTTCGTTCCCGACCCGACCTGGACGTCCTGCGCGAGTGGTTGGTTCGTGATCTTGGGTTCCGCTTCCGCCCGCTGTACGTCGTCCACCGAGTCGCCGAGGCGCGCGTCTTCGGAGACGACTTCACGGCGTGGGGGCTCTACACGGCCTTCCTCGGGGTCACCTGCTCCGTGCTGCTGTACCTCTCGATGCGGCGGCTGCGCTTTCCGCGGGTCGCCGCGCTGGTCTTCGCCTTCTTCGCCCTGTGTGGCCCACAGGCGTCCATCTGGTGGCGCCTCGGACCCAACGAGACCGTCGGCATGGTCGCCCTGTCGGTGGGGCTCCTCGGGCTCGCCGGCTGGAGCCGCACCGGCTCGCGTCGATCTCGGCTTCTCTTCTGGGTGGGCGCGGCGCTCGCGTCGCTGTGCAAGGAAAGCTTCGTCGCGCTGCTCCCTGCCCTCGCCCTTGCCAACGTCTGGAGCGTGGTCGCGCAGCGGGGCGTCTCGTGGCGACAGGCCTCGGCGACGTGCCGTCCGGACCTGGCCATCCTCGCCGCGCTGCTCGTCACCGAGTCCGCCCTGATCGTCTTCGTCGTCGGAACGGACGACATCGGGTATGCG
>JAEZXM010000206.1 GCA_023419875.1 Pseudomonadota bacterium
TTCTTCCACCGCTTGAAAGCAGCCACCCGCGCCGGCACGTCGCGGAACTGCTCGTGGCTCCCTCGCCCGAGGCGCGAGTCAACCGGAGTGACGACCTCATTCTCGGGGACGTGCCAACCGGGTTCGATCCAACCCTCGAGCTCGGCGCCCGGTCGAGGACACTCGGAGAGCTTCGGCCGTCGCACCCGGAGGACGAGACCGGCGCTCCCTTCTTCTGCATGTGCGTCGGTGTCCGAGGAGGGCTCGCCGATGGAGGACACCCACGAGACCTTCGTATCGGGGGCATCATCGAGCCAGAGGTGCCACGCCTCCGTGACCACGCGCGGTACCGGGTTCCTGAGCTCGTGAAACGCCTTCAGGAACCGAAAGATCCGAGCGGTGCGGTCACGCGCGAGGTCGTTGACGGCCGGCATCACTTTCTCCCTGCAGTGGACTCAGCCAGAGGCGACGAAGAACACCGAAAGTGGAGGAGGCGAAGCCGTGCGCAGCGCCAGAGAAGGCCGTCTCGGCCGGACGGGGAATCGGACTGTCTTGGAGTGACCACGGGTAAGCCCGGAACACCACGAGCAAGTCTCGCGCTCGGTGCTGTCGCAGGTCAAGGTCGCGGGCCGAGTGCGACCTGCCCCGCCGTCGTGACGGCTTGGGCGGCATTGGATTGTCGCGAACCCGCGCCCCTTCATCCTCTCCTTCGACCACCCGTCCTCGCTCGAGCGCTCCCCGCTGCTGCCGGAGCAGGGAGCGACCGGCGGACATACGGCCGTGCGAGGCTTGTCGGTCCCGCGACTCCGTAGCTAAGATTCGGATTCCAGAAGCGGATCCGCCCGTTCGATCCTTGGACCAGAGTGTAGATGCGGGAGGCCACCATGGGAGACATCCGGATCGCGCTTTCCAGCATCAACCTGGCCCCGCATTTCCCTGGTGCGCTCTACAAGCGGATCCAGAGCCTGCTCAAGCCCGGCGAGTCGATCGACGACAGTCTCATCTACTCCATCCCCGACGGAGTTTCCCGCTTCCGGCTCATGCATCTGCTCGAGACGGAGCCCAAACCCATCGCGTTCATCGGCATCGTCGTTCGGCCGCAGCCGGAGGTCATGGCCGCCTTCCAGGCGATCCGCGCGCCTGTCATCCTCATCGACGAGTCGGCGCCCGGCGCGAGCACCGTGAGCGTCGACAACACCCTGGGCGGCTACCTGGCCGGCGCGCACCTCGCGAAGCTCGGGCGGCGGCGGATGCTCGTGGTGGAGGCACGGGTCAACGCGGATGGCGACATGTGCTGCATCGAGCGGTTGGCCGGGTTCAAGAAGGCGCTCGCCGATCACGGGCTCGCGCTGGCGCCCGATCACGTCATCACGTGCCCCGACTACTCGCGCAGGGTGGGGGCCGACGCGATGGAGCAGGTCCTGAAGAGGTTCAAGGGGGTCGACGCGATCTTCTGCTCGGCGGCGGACCAGACCGCCGTGGGCATGTTGACGACAGCCCGCGAGCGCGGGGTGAGGATCCCCGAGGACATCGCCATCGTCGGGTTCGACGACCTGCCGTTCGCCGCAACCTCGAACCCACCCCTCACCACCGTGCGCCAGCCGCTCGACGCGATGGCGGAGGCGGCGTACCGGATGGCGACCGTCGAGACCCGCGACGTCTTCCAGACGCCGCGGATCGTCAAGCTGAGGCCGGAGCTCGTCGTGCGGCAGTCGGCCTGAGGCGGAGACCAGCCGGCTCGAGATGGTCGGGCGGCGACGTCACTTCCTGTCGGGCTTGAACACGCCGCAGCTGATGACCAGGCCACCGACGCGCTCGACGTAGGCGACCTTGCGCTCCACCTTCTTGCTGACCGGGTTCTCGATCTCGTACTCGAGCCAGCCCTTGCCCGGGCCCTTGCCGATCTCCAGGACCCGCGCGGCGAAGCCGTACTTGCTCTTCGGGTCCTTGGTGTCGTTCCTGCCCACGAACGCCGGGTTCTTGCCGTGCGCGACCACCTTCCCGTCGAGGTCGAGGGCGAACACGTACAGGTCGAGGTAGGTGAAGGGCCCCGTGGTGTCGTTGAAGACGGCGAGCGCCTTCTCTTCACCCTGCGTCTTCACGAACTCGACGGCCTTGTGGACCATCATCTCGGCTTCCTTGGTGGTCGCCTGGATGCGTTCCTCCGCAAAGGCGGACGCGAACAGCGACGAGGACAGGAGCGCGACGATGAGCTTGCGCATGGACTCCCTCTGCTTTCGAGTTCAGGACGGCCGGACGCGGCGGGTTCGGCGCCGGCTCGACCGGCAGCCCATGCTCGGAGCACACCCCGTGCCACGGATGACTCTTCCCGACGATCGCCGGGACGAGCGCAGAAAGTTCATGACGTGCAGCGCCGCCGACCGTGGAGCGAGCGCGTTCGCGCGGTGCGCTGCGATCGCCGTCGGGGTTCCGTCTGTCACCCTGAGGCGCCCGTCACCCGGGTCGCGGAGACCAGGGCGCGGGCGCAGGAACCTGCGCGGTTCGCCTGCGGCTCGGTCGATCCCGCTTCGATGTCCCGGATTGGCGGGACGGCAGGGAGGGCAGGTACGTGGTTCTCGTGCATGCGGGTACGCGAAGCGGCCCCCTGGTGCCTGGAGCACGAGGGATGCATCGTGGGACGGGAGGAGAGCGCGATGATCCTGAGAATGAAGACGAAGGTGCAGCTCATCCTCGTACTTTCGCTCGTCTTCATCCTGCTCGTCGGCCTGACCGGGCTCGTCGCGACGTCGTCGGTGGGGGGCGCGGTGGACGAGTTCGCGGTGGAGAAGGTTCCCAACCTCCAGGCGCTCAGCCAGCTCTCCACCGCGGTGGGCCGCGCCATGGGCGCCGGCTCGGCGATCGAGAACGGCAGCCTCGACGAGGAGGCGCACGCATCCGCCATGCGTTCCGTGGACGCGCAGCTCCAGATCGCGGCGGAGTCCATCGCCGAGCTCGAGCGGCTCGCCCGCGATCGGGGCGAGACCCGCGCCCAGCTGACGGAGGCGATCGAGGTCTGGCGCAAGGACTTCGAGGGGCTGGTGGCGGCGGCCCAGCGGCGCACCGCCGCCGGCAACAACTTCGCCCAGGTCGCCGGCGCCCAGTCGGTGGTCACGGCGCACTTCGAGGCGGTGCGCAACGACGGGCAGAAGCTCCTGGAGAGCATCGACGCGGAGGCCGTCGCAACCCGCGCCTCGGCAGGTG
>JAEZXM010000246.1 GCA_023419875.1 Pseudomonadota bacterium
CTCGTAGGCGATCGCCGTCGCCTTGCGGCGCAGGAGGCCGCGCGCCTGCTCGGGATCGGCCGCGAGGTGCAGGTACGTGAACAGCATCTGCCCGGGCCGGAGGAGCTCGATCTCCGCCGGCTGCGGCTCCTTCACCTTCACGACCAGCTCCGCCCGCTCGAACACCTCGGCGGCGCCGGCCACGAGCCGCGCCCCGACCGCCTCGTACTCCGCGTCCGCGAAACCGCTCCGCTCGCCCGCGCCGTGCTCCACCGTGACCTCATGCCCCGCGGCGGCGAGCGAGCGCGCCCCGGCCGGCGTGAGGCCCACCCGGTTCTCGTTGTTCTTGATCTCCCGCGGGCACCCGACGCGCATCACGCACCTCCCGCGCCCGCGCCGCTCCCGTCACGCCCCCCGGGCCCGCGCGAACGGGAATCGCTTCAGGTCGGCGAGCGCCGACTCCAGCGCCAGGGTAGCGGCGCCCAGGGCCACCGCGCGAGACCCGAGCGGGCTGGTCACGATCTGCGCCGAGGCCGCGCTCCAGAGCAGCGCCCGGCTCCGGACCGCCGTACGCAGCGGCGCGAGCAGGAGCTCCCCCACCCGCGAGAGCCCGCCGCCGATGATCACCATCGCCGGGTTGAGCACGTTGAGCATGCTGGCGATGGCGACGGCGAGGTGGCCCGCCGCCTCGCGGACGATCTGGTTGGCGAGGGGATCGCCTGCGAGCGCCGCGTCCTCGATGGTCGCGAGCGAGATCTCGCCGCTCGCCAGCCGGCTGCCCGGGTGCTCCGCCCGGAGCGCCGCAGCGCGGAGCACGAGCGGCTGCGCCCCCACGAGCGTGCAGAGACAGCCTCGCAAGCCGCAGGAGCAGGGCGCGCCCTGCGGATCGATGGCGATGTGACCGATCTCGCCGGCCGCTCCCGTGGATCCTCGGTAGAGCCGGCCGCCCACGATGTGCCCCGAGCCGATGCCGGTCCCGATCTTCACGTAGGTCACGTCGTCCACCCCCTGGCCCGCGCCCCACCAGTGCTCCGCGAGCGCGCCCAGGTTGGCGTTGTTGTCCATGAGCACCGGCACGCCGAAGCGGTCGGCGAGGAAGGAGAGCCCCGCCCGCCCTTTCCACGCGGGCAGGGCCACCTCCGAGAGCTGCTCGGGGTGACGCGGATCGACCGGGCTCGGCACCGCCACCCCGACGCCCACGAGCCGATCCGGGCCGCGTCCCCAGCGCGCGAGGCACTCGTCGATGAGCGAGGCCATGAGCTCCCGCGTCCCGTCGGGATCGGTGCTCACCGCGTGCGCCCGCTCCTGCCAGACGAGCACCTTGCCCCGGAGGTCGGTCAGCGCCACCCCCACGTGGCTCGAGCCGAGGTCCACGCCGACGAGCCCGAAGGCGTCGTCCTGGAACTGGAGCACGATGGGCCGGCGGCCGCCGTTCGACTGGCCCGGCCCAGCCTCGACGACGAGGCCGGTGGCGAGGAGCTCGGAGACGGTCTCGGACACGGTCGAGCGAGAGAGGTCGGTGCGGCGGGCGATCTCCGCCCGGGAGATGGTCCGCTCGGACCAGATGAGCCGGAGGAGCCCCCGCGCGTGCGGGCGCCTCGGCCCGGACGTCACGAGATGGAGTCCCGCCGCACGATTCCTGTGCCCCCGCATCGACCCTCCGTTTGTTCGGTACGCGTACGAAGTAGGCACGACCGGGCGGCCCCGTGTCAAGCCCCGCACTTCCGGGCGATCACGGCCTGCACCGTTCACGCTCCGCTTGCCCCCGGCAGGCCCCGGGACCTTCCGCTATCTACGTTTCGGGATGGAGACCACCCAGGAGCTCTCGTGGTTGCAGTTCAACCGCCGTGTGCTGGAGCAGACGCGGCGGGCGGACTTCCCCACCCTCGAGCGGCTGCGGTTCCTCGCGATCTGGGCCTCCAACATGGACGAGTTCTTCGCCGCCCGCGTCTGGCGGCCGTTCGTCGAGGGCCGGCGGGCGGAGGAGTACCAGGCGCTGCTCGAGGAGGCGCGCGCCCAGATCCAGAGGGCCGAGGCGACCTACCGCTCGTTCCTCCCCGCGCTCGAGGAGCTCGGGATCAAGATCGTCGCCGCGCGCACGCTCACCGCCGCCGAGCGCGCCTACTTCGGCGCGTTCCTCGCCGAGGAGGTCGCGCCCCGGACCGACGTCCTCCGGGTCGAGGCGCTGCGCGAGGTCCGCAGCCGGGCGCTCTACTTCGCGAGCGGCAACGGCGTGCTCGAGCACCTGCTCCGCGTGCCCGACAGCGTCCCGCGTCTGATCGAAATCCCGGGGCGCGACAACACGTACGTGCGGCTCGGGGAGCTCTTGCGGCTCCGGCCCGATCTCTTCTTCGCCGGCCGGCCGGCCAAGCTGCACGAGCTGCGGGTCGTCCGCCTGGCCGCGATCGACCAGCTGAACATCGACTGGGACGAGCTCCCCGCCGCGCTGGAGAGCCGGCTCGAGGGCCAGGTGAGCCACCTCGAGGTGGAGCGCGACTTCCCCCCGCACTGGGTCGAGGCCATCCGCCAGGCGTTCGGGCTCGAGCCGGAGGAGGTGGTGCGGGTCTCGCCGCCGCTCGACCTCCGGTTCCTCTCACGGATCGCGAACCACGGGCCGGCGCGGCACCGCTTCGGCGCCCATGTCTCCTACCGCGTGCCCGGGTTCGAGCGCGATCCGTTCGCCCGGATCGAGAAGGGCGACCTCCTGCTGTACCACCCGTACCAGAGCTACGAGGCGGTCGAGGACTTCGCCCGGGCGATGGCCGCGGACCCCGCGGTCACCGCCATCCGGGCCACGCTCTACCGGATCGGCGAGGACAACGTGCTCGCCGAGTCGCTCATCGACGCGGCGCGCCGCGGGAAGGATGTGGCGGTGCTGCTCGAGGCCCGCGCCCGCTTCGACGAGCTCACCAACCTCGAATGGGCGCTGCGGTTCCAGAACAGCGGAGTCCGCGTGCTGCGGCTGCCGCGGAAGAAGGTTCACGCCAAGGTCGTGCTCGTCCGGCGCGGCGCGAAGTCGTTCGTCCACCTCGGCACGGGCAACTACAACACGCTGAACGGCCGGCTCTACACCGACTTCTCCCTCTTCACCGCCGACCGGCGGCTGACCGCCGACGCGGCGGCGTTCTTCGCCGGGCTCGAGGTCGGGCGGGCTCCGAACCCCCGACTCATGCGGACCGGCACGCGCGTCCGCGAGCTGCTCGTGGCCCGCATCCGGGACGAGGCGCGGCCCGGCGGCCACGTGATCCTGAAGTGCAACCACCTCACCGACCCGCCCGTGCTCCGCGCCCTCCGCGACGCCGCCGCGGCCGGGGCGCGGGTGGACCTGCTCGTGCGGACCACGCTCACGCAGCTCCAGCCCGGGGTGCACGCGCGGAGCCTGGTCGGGCGCTTCCTGGAGCACGCGCGCGCGGCGGCGTTCAAGCGCGGCGGCGACTGGGAGGTCTGGGCGGGGAGCCTCGACTTCATGCCGCGGAGCTTCGACCGCCGGTACGAGCTGTTCTTCCCGGTGCTCGAACCGCACGCCCGCGCCGCGGTCCTGGCCGAGCTCCGCGCCCAGCTCGCCGACGACGTGAACGCCTGGGAGCTCCGCGCCGACGGGACGCAGGCGCCGATCTGGGGCGGCACGCGGGACGCGCAGCGGGCCGACGAGCACCTGCGAGAGCTGCGGGCGGCACCCGCGCGCAACGGCCGGAAGGTGGCCTGACCGCGGCGGCACGCGTACACTCCGTCGATTCCGGGGCGTTCTGTCGCATCGCAACCGGCGCCGTCCGTGAGGCGGCTGCGCGTCGCCGGAAAAGTGCCCAGGATCGGGGAACGATCGTTTGCCCGGCGGCTCCCGCGCCGTTAAACGACGAGCACTCCAACCCTTTCACCCTCACAGCGAGCGAGCGCCCATGGCCGAGCTTCCCGACGCGGATCCCCAGGAGACCAGAGAGTGGCTCGAGGCCCTGGAGGGCGTGCTGGAACGCGAGGGGCCGGAGCGGGCGCGGTTCCTCATCCAGAACCTCATCGACCGCTCGCGGCGGTCCGGCAGCTACCTGCCCTTCTCCGCCACCACCGAGTACCTGAACACCATCCCCGTCGAGCGCCAGGCGCGCTTCCCGGGCGACTTCGCGCTCGAGCAGACGATCCGTCACTACATCCGCTGGAACGCCATGGCGATGGTGGTCCGGGCGAACAAGCACAGCAACGTCGGCGGCCACATCGCCAGCTTCTCCTCGGCCGCCACGCTCTACGACGTCGGCTACAACCACTTCTGGCGGGCCTGGACCGAGGAGAAGCCCGGCGACCTCGTCTTCATCCAGGGCCACTCCGCCCCGGGCATCTACGCCCGCGCCTACCTGCTCGGCCTCATCGACGAGCAGCGGCTCGACAGGTTCCGCCAGGAGGTCGACGGCAAGGGGCTCTCATCCTACCCGCACCCGTGGCTCATGCCGGACTTCTGGCAGTTCCCCACGGTGTCGATGGGCCTCGGGCCGCTCATGGCGATCTACCAGGCGCGGTTCATGCGCTACCTGGCGGATCGCGAGCTCTCCGACACCGAGGGCCGGAAGGTCTGGGCGCTGCTCGGCGACGGCGAGATGGACGAGCCCGAGTCGATGGGCGCGATCGGGATGGCCGGCCGCGAGAAGCTCGACAACCTCGTCTTCGTCGTGAACTGCAACCTGCAGCGGCTCGACGGGCCGGTGCGAGGCAACGGGAAGATCATCCAGGAGCTGGAGGGCACGTTCCGCGGCGCGGGCTGGAACGTCATCAAGGTGATCTGGGGCCGCCACTGGGACAAGCTGCTCGCCAAGGACGAGGCCGGCCACCTGCGGCGGCGGATGATGGAGGTCGTCGACGGCGAGTACCAGGTGTACCGCTCCCGGAACGGCGCCTACGTCCGCGAGCACTTCTTCAACACGCCCGAGCTCAGGGATCTCGTCGCCGACCTCTCCGACGACGACATCTGGCACCTGAACCGCGGCGGCCACGATCCGTTCAAGGTCTACGCCGCCTTCGACGCCGCCTCGAAACACAAGGGCCAGCCGACCGTGATCCTCGCCAAGACGATCAAGGGCTACGGCCTCGGCGAGGCCGGCGAGGCGATGAACATCACCCACCAGCTCAAGAAGATGCCGGTCGAGGCGGTGCGACGGTTCCGCGACCGTTTCGAGGTGCCGATCCCGGACGAGAAGCTGGCCGAGATCCCGTACATCAAGTTCGCCGAGGGCACGAAGGAGCACGAGTACATGAAGGCCCGGCGCCGCGAGCTCGGTGGCGACCGGCCCAAGCGCCGCCGGCGCTCGGAGTCGCTGGTGATCCCGCCGCTCGAGACCTTCGACCGGCTCCTCCGGTCCACCGAGGACCGCGAGATCTCCACCACCATGGCGCTCGTGCAGATCCTCCAGCTCCTCATGCGCGACAAGGCCATCGGGAGGCGCATCGTCCCGATCGTGCCGGACGAGGGCCGCACCTTCGGCATGGAGGGCATGTACCGGCAGGCCGGGATCTGGAGCCACGTCGGCCAGCTCTACACACCCGAGGACGCCGACCAGCTCGCCTTCTACCGCGAGGCCAAGGACGGCCAGGTGATCCAGGAGGGCATCACCGAGGCCGGCTCGATGGCGAGCTGGATGGCCGCCGCGTCGGCGTACTCGGTGCACAACTGCCCGCTCATCCCGTTCTACGTCTTCTACTCGATGTTCGGCTTCCAGCGCGTCGGCGACCTCGCCTGGGCGGCCGGGGACATGCGCTGCCGAGGCTTCCTCGTGGGCGGCACCTCCGGGCGCACCACCCTCAACGGCGAGGGGCTCCAGCACGAGGACGGCCACTCGCACGTGTTCTCGTCGGTCGTCCCCAACTGCCGGTCGTACGACCCGACCTTCGCCTACGAGGTCGCGGTGATCGTCCAGGACGGCCTGCGCCGCATGTACGCGGAGCAGGAGGACGTCTACTACTACCTGACGACGCTCAACGAGAACTACACGCACCCCGGCATGCCCGAGGGCGCCGCGCCCGGCATCCTGCGCGGCATGTACCTCTTCAAGGCCGGCGCGAAGCCCGACAAGAAGACCCCGCGCGTGCAGCTCCTCGGCTCGGGGGCGATCCTCCGCGAGGTCATCGCCGCGGCCGATCTCCTCCGGAACCACTGGGGCGTGGAGAGCGACCTCTGGAGCTGCCCGAGCTTCACCGAGCTCGCCCGCGACGGGATGGCGACCGCGCGCGAGAACCTGCTCGACCCGACCGCCGCCCCGCGCCGCCCGTACGTCGAGACGGTGCTCGCCGAGCGCCAGGGCCCGGCGGTCGCTGCGACCGACTACGTCCGCGCCTTCCCCGAGCAGATCCGGCCGTACATCGGGAGGCGATACGTGACGCTCGGCACCGACGGCTACGGCCGCTCGGACACCCGGGAGAAGCTCCGCAGCTTCTTCGAGGTCGATCGCCACCACGTGACCGTGGCCGCCCTGCACGCCCTCGCGCAGGATGGGGCCGTCCCGGCCGCCAAGGTGGCGGAGGCGATCGCCCGCTACGGGATCAAGAAGAGGCCGGCGCCGTGGACCGTCTGAGCGCCTGGGCGTCTGAACGGGGAGCGCATCCATGAGCACCATCGACGTGAAGATCCCGGCCATCGGCGACTACAAGGACGTCCCGGTCATCGACGTCCTCGTGAAGCCCGGCGACGCCGTGAAGGCGAACGACGCCCTCGCCACCCTCGAGTCCGACAAGGCGACGATGGACGTCCCGGCCCCCGCGTCGGGAACCGTGCGCGAGCTCAAGGTCAAGGTGGGCGACCGCGTGAGCGAGGGGGCCCTGGTCGCGGTCATCGAGGCGACGGATGGGGCCGCGAAGGCACCACCCGCTCGTCCTGAGCCTCCCCCTGCCCCCGCTCGCCCCGAGCCTCCCGAGCGTAGGCCCCGCGAAGCGGGGCCGGAGTCGAAGGAAAAAGGGCATGCGGAAGCGTTCGGTGGCACGATCGAGGTCAGGATCCCCGCGATCGGCGACTACAAGGACGTGCCGGTGATCGAGGTCCTCGTGAAGGCCGGCGACACGGTCAAGGCGAACGACGCCCTCGCCACCCTCGAGTCCGACAAGGCGACGATGGACGTGCCCGCGCCGGCGGCGGGGAGGCTGCGTGAGGTCAAGGTCAAGGTCGGCGATCGGGTGAGCGAGGGCGCGGTGGTCGCGCTGATCGAGACGACGGCGTCCGCTCGCCCTGAGCTTGTCGAAGGGCGAGGGGGTCCTGCGCCCTCCGTCCCCTCCGCTCGCCCTGAGGCTTCTCCCCCTCCCGCTCGCCCTGAGCCGGTGGAGGCGGGCTCTGCCCGCCGACGGGGCGAGGGCGAAGCCCGAGCAATTCTCGAAGGGCGAGCCGCCCCCGACGCCAAGATCACCCACGCCTCCCCCTC
>JAEZXM010000577.1 GCA_023419875.1 Pseudomonadota bacterium
CCCGCGGGGCAGCCGCGCGCAGCCGCGAAGCGGCGAGCACGGCGCAGGGCCCCGCGCAAGCAGGGGCGCAGCCCCCGTTCGATCTTGCCTTTCGCTCTTTCAGCTGCCGCGAAGCGGCAGCTGAAAAGCGAAAGGCCGCGTCGCCGCGGCCTCTCGAGCTCAGGCGCTGCCGCGCCTCTACTTGTGTGGACTCTCCGCCGGTCCCCCCGTAGAGGGTGCACGGCGGTGGGAGGAGTCGAGCTTCCGATCTGGCATCGACTTGGACGTGAACAGGAGGTGGGCCTTGCTGTTCGAGCTTCGAGAAAGGATCAGCGTCATGGCAAGGTCCGTGACCGGCCTCCGGCGGGACTCGTTCTCCAGTCCTTCAATCCTTGTGCCGATTTCACTCCGAGGTGTGCATCAGTCATTTCGAAGAGTTATGCCCACGGTACGCGTCGGATTCCTGTAATTACGTAGGTTATCCGTGACGCTTGGGTTCGGGTTGACCCCCAGGATCGCGACCCATGCCCCTCCGGGCCTGCACGAAAGAGTGTCGGGATAGCCCGAGAGGCGGGCACGCAGGGAACCGGTTTCGAGTCAGGGGTCTCACCGTCGCGGTGCGGATGCGACGGGCTGATCGAACCAGCCGGAGTACCCCTCCGAGATCTCGCGATCGAGGAAGCGGACCCCGACCCGGCGGTCCACCACCTTCCACTCCCCGCCGACCCGGGCGACGAGGTACTCGCTCGTCGTGACGCCCAGCGAGGGTTCGCCGTCGCGTCGCAGCCGCTCGCGGGCGACGACCACCGCCGCACCCCGGGGCGCTCGGCGGACCTCCAGCAGCGAGAACGACTCGAGCACCTCGCCCCGGGACGCTCCCAGCCAGGGCGCGAGCGGGGAGTCTTCCCCCGCGGCGACGCGCCGGTCCACGGCGGCGAGCGCGCGCGGTGCGGTGAGGGCGCGGGCAGCGCGGTAATCCTGTTCCCGGGCGCGCGCCCCCCGTGGCAACGTCTTCCCCCGGGGGCCGGCGAGGCGCACGGCATCGAGGTACTCGAGTACGCAGCGCGCGGGTCCGCGGAACAGGTTCTCCCGGGAGTCCCGCGGCGGGCTGGAAGACGTGGCGACGAGCAGCAGGAGGGAGACGACGTGCACGTGCGATCCGCTCACGGTGAGGCCCCCCTGACGCTCGGGTTCGCGGTGCCCGGCGGCAATGCCCCGGGCCTGGGCCGCGGCACGGGAACCGCGGGGCTGTGGGTGCGCGTGCGACGGCGCGCCGGACGCGGCCGATCCTCGACTCGGGCCGGGCCCGGTGCGGCGGCGCGTGGCTAGATTGCCCCGGGCACCGGCGATAGACTCGCGGCCCGGGCGGGAGCTCCCGTTTCTCCATGGATCCCCAGAAGCGCGTCCTCATCGTCGAACCGGATCACGGCTTCGCCCTCGCCCTCGCGTCCCTCTTCCACGAGGACGGTCACGCCACACGGACCGTGAGGAGCGCGGCGGAGGCGGAGATCGAGATCGCCACCCGCCGGCCGAACCTCTGCTTGGTCCGTGCGGAGCTTCCCGACCTCTCGGGCTTCTCGCTGTGCGCCCAGCTCCGGCACGACCCGGTCACGGCCTCGCTGCCGGTGATCCTGTTCTCGTCCGACACGCCCCCAGAGTCGCTCGCCGAGCACGCACGCACGCCCTGGGCGGCGAACGGATACCTGGCGATGCCGCTCGACACCACCGCGCTCCGGACGCTCGCCGCGCGGATTCTCGCCGCCGCCGAGCCGGTGGAGAACGCCGACGACGCGGTGGTGATCGACGAGGAGCCGCCGGTCTCCGAGGCGGGCTCCGCCCCTGCCGCACCCGAGCCGGCGCCCGAACCCACGGGTCCGGTACCGCCGCCCGTCCCGCGGCGGCCGGAGCGGTCGGCGATGACGGACGAGGATCGCCTCTTCGTGGACCGCGTCTTCCAGTCCGTGGCCGAGCACCGGGACGCTCTCGTCGCCGAGGCGGCCCGGCAGCGGCCGCCGCCGCGCCGCGAGCTCTTCCAGACGCCGGAGGGCCGGGCCGAGGCGCTGCGCGACGACCTGCGCTGGCGCGAGGCGCAGCTCGCGCGGATCTCCGAGATCTGGCAGGTGCGCGAGCGCGAGCTCCTGCGCTTCGACGAGCGGATCCACGAGAAGGACGTGGAGGTGGCCGGGCTCAAGGCGCAGGTCGACGACCTGCTCCACCGGCTCGGGTCGGCCCGCGACGCCTTCGTGCAGAAGGAGCGCGAGTACGGAGCCTCGGTGGACGGCCTGCTCCTCGAGAAGTTCAGCCAGGAGAAGGAGCTCATCGAGGTGGTCGCCTCGAACGAGCGCCGCGTCCACGAGCTCGAGCGCGAGCTGCGCCGGCGTGAGGACGAGCTCGCTCAGCGCAAGCTGGCGCTCGACGGCGTCCAGGAGGAGCTGGCGCGCCAGGACCGGCAGCTCCGGGCACTCGCCGCGGCGTCGGAGGCTCGGGAGGCGGAGCTCTCGGCCGAGCTGGCCCGCCGCGCCGAGGAGCTTGCGGC
>JAEZXM010000319.1 GCA_023419875.1 Pseudomonadota bacterium
GCTCGGTGGTGAACACGGCCGGGGCCGCGGCCGAAAGCGGAGGGGGAGCGCCCATGCCCGTCGCGGGCGCGGGCATCACCGGCGCCACGCCGCCGCCGACGAGTCCCGAGCCCACGTGGCGCTCGACGACCACGAGCGGCTTCGAGAGCACCTCGTTGCGGGAGAGCGCGCGCTCCGCCCCCGCGACCGCCGCGAGCGGCTCCACCACCTCGCGCGCAGGCGCGACCATCACCACCCGGATGCCGACGCGGGCGGCGTTTGCCGCGGTGGTCAGGGCGGTGCCCCAGCTCCCGTCGGGCGAGGCGGGGAGGAGCAGGACGATGACGTGCGGGGCGGCCACGCGGACGAACGCGTCGAGGTCCGCCGGCCCGGGCAGGCAGAACACCGCGTAACCTGCACGGTCGAGGTGCAGGTGCAGGGCGATGGAGACGTCCGCGTCCGAGCCGACCAGGAGAACGCGAGACGCCGTGGGGGCGCCCGCGGAGCTCACGTCGGCCGGCCTCCCGTCTCGATCAGGATCCGCCGCTCCAGATCGGCACGGTTGGTGGCGTTGGCGAGGGCGGTGTCGAGGCCGATCCGCTTCGTCTCGTGCAGCCGGTAGAGGTACTGGTCGAAGCTGTGCATGCCCAGGTCGGCGCCGGCCTGGTCCATGTAGTTCCTGAGCTCGGTCCCCTTCGACTCCCGGATCATCTCGCGGACGGTGGTGGTCGCGAGCAGCGCCTCCACCGCGGGGATGAGCCCAGTGGCGTCGGCGCGCATCAGGAGCCGGAGCGCGAGCGCCGCCTGGAGGTTGTCGGCCAGCCGGGCCCGGACGCTCTCCTGCTCGTCCGCGGGGAAGAGTCCGACGATCCGGCCGATGGCGCGGGGGACGTCCGGGGTGTGGAGCGAGGTGATGACGAGGTGCCCGGTCTCCGCCGCCTTGAGGCAGATGTCCGCCGCCTCGCGATCGCGGAGCTCACCGACCATGATGATGTCCGGGTCCTGGCGGAGCGCGGCCTTGAGTGCGTCGGTGTAGCTCGCCGTGTCGGAGCCCACCTCGCGCTGGATGACGAGCCCCTTGCCGCCGGAGAAGATGAACTCGATCGGATCCTCCACGGTCACGACGTGGAGCCGCTCCTGCTGGATGACGTGGTTGATGATGCTGGCGATGGTGGTGGACTTCCCGTTCCCGGTCGCGCCGGTCACGACCACGAGCCCGCGCCGCGCCTCGGCGATGGTCCGGATCACCGGCGGCAGGTTGAGCGAGTCGAACTCCGCGATCTGGAAGGGGATGGTCCGCATCACCGCGCCCCAGCTCCCGCGCTGCTTGAAGATGGAGGCGCGGAAGCGGGACACGCCGGGCAGCGAGTAGCTCCGGTCCACCTCGCGGAAGTCGAGCGGCGTGAACCCCGAGCCGGGCGCCTGGAGCACGAAGTTGGCGATCGCCTCGGTGTCGGCGTGCGTGAGCGGCGGGTACTTCGCCGCCAGCAGCTCCCCGAACACCCGGTAGGTGGGCGGGTAGCCGACCTCGAAGTGGACGTCGCTCGCCTGCCGCTTCACCGCGAGCTGAAGAAACGAGTGGAACATCTCCTCGCTGAGAGGGCCGTGGCCTTCCATGCGCGGGAGTCTACAGCGGACGGGAGAAAGAGGGCAGGGCGCGGCGGACGGAGCACGGGCGCCTCCTCGCCGCTCCCACGATCACGCCCGGCCCGCTCCGCCCGTGGGAGGGCCCGGCCGGCGGGGCCACAGGTGGTCAGCTCCATCACCCCTCCCTACGTTTTGGGGCATGCGGATCGCGATGGTCTCCACGCCGTTCGTCGCCGTGCCGCCGCGGGGGTACGGCGGGACGGAGCTCGTCGTCGACACGCTGACGCGGGCCCTCGAGCGCGCCGGCCACGAGGTGGTGGTGTTCGCGACCGGTGACTCGCGGTCGAGGCGGCTCCGCGCGTTCTTCCCGAAGGCGGTCTGGCCGCCCGATCCGAACAGCGAGCTCTTGCACTGCCGGTTCGCGGCCCGCGAGATCCAGGCGGGCGGGTTCGACGTGGTCCATGCCCACGTGCCCTCGATGGTCGCCCTCGCGCCGGGCCTGCCGGCGCCCACCGTCTACACGCTCCACCACCACCGCCAGCCCGGGCTCTCCGCCCTCTATCGCCGCGTGCCGGGCGTGCGCCACGTCGCCATCTCCGCGCGGCAGGCCGAGCTCTCCGACCCGCCGGCGCGCGACGTCGTCCACCACGGCCTCGACCCGGAGAGCTACCCCGAGGTCGGGCCCGGCGGCGACGAGGCCTTCTTCCTGGGGCGGCTCTCGCGCGTGAAGGCGCCCGACGTGGCGATCGAGGCGGCGCGCCTCGCCGGGCTGCCCATCGTGGTCGCCGGCAGGCTGCATCCGCAGGACGATGGGCCGGAGTGGCAGCTCGAGGTGCGGGCCGCCATGGCCGAGCCCCACGTCCGGTGGATCCGGGAGGCCGACCTCTCGGCGAAGCGCCGCCAGTTCGCGCGGAGCAGGGCCCTGCTCGTGCCGCTCCGGTGGGAGGAGCCCTTCGGGCTGGTGATGATCGAGGCCCTGCTCGCCGGGTGTCCGGTGATCGCGTTCCCGCACGGCGCCGCCCCGGAGATCGTCGAGCAGGGCGACACCGGGTTCCTGGTCCGGAACACGCACGAGATGGCTGCCGCGCTCCGGGAGGTCGCCTTGCTCGACCGTCCGGCCATCCAGGCGCGTGCCCGGGAGCGGTTCTCCGCGGACCGCATGGCGGAGCGCTACCTGGCCGTCTATCGATCGGCGCGGGCGGAGCGGCCTCAGGGCCGCACCCGGCCCTCGATCGCCTCCGGGGAGAGCGGATGGACGACGCAGGTGCAGTGAGCCGGACCTCGCCCGAGGAGCTGCTCGGGTACCGCGACCCGTCGGAGCAGCCCGAGGCCACCGGCGTCGACAAGCTCGTCTTGAAGCGCGGGAACCTGTTCCTGGTCGCGAACCGCCTCGGCGACGTCACCCCCGCGGGCGCGCGCGACCTCGGCCTCTTCCTGACCGACACGCGCCACCTCTCCGCCTGGCGCCTCTCCGTGAAGGGCGGCCCTCCGCTCTGCCTCTCCTCGCAGGTCTCGCAGGACTACGTGGCCCAGATCGACTTCACGGTCACGAGCCTCCACGAGGGCGACCTGCTCGGCCGGGAGCCCGTCAACTACGTTCACCTGCGCCGGGACATGCTCATCGACGACGTCCTCGTCGACCGGCTCACGCTCGCCAACTTCCTGGGCCACCGGGTGGAGGGCTGGATCGAGCTCGCCTGGGCTTCCGACTTCGCTGACGTGTTCGAGATCCGCGGCGCCCGGCGGGAAGCCCGCGGCGTCTACCACGTCCCGCGGGTGGAGGCGGACCGGGTGATCCTGCGCTACGAGGGCCTGGACGGCCGGCGCTACGCGACGGAGATCCGCGTCGAGGGCGCCGGGCGTGGGGACCGCGGCTTCCGGATCGCCGAGCTCGGCGGGGGCCGGGCGCGCGTCCGCGTCGAGCTCGCCCCCGCGGAGCGCGCCGAGGTGGCGTTCGTGGTCGCGGCGGGGATCGAGCGGGGCGCGCCGGGCCGGGTGCGGGGGATCGACGAGGAGCGGCCGGTGCCGCGCGGTGCCTCGCGGACGTTCGAGGAGCGGGCCGAGGAGACGCGCGAGGCCTACCGCGCGTACGCGGGCTCGGCCACGCGGTTCAAGTCGAACCAGCTCCTCTTCGCGGAGGCGCTCGCCCAGGCGGTGGCCGACCTCAAGGCGCTCACCGTCTACCACTTCGGACACCCCGTCATCTCCGCCGGGATCCCCTGGTACAGCTGTCCCTTCGGCCGCGACGCGCTCGTCACCGGCTACGAGGCGCTCACCGCGGTGCCCGAGGTGGCCCGCGACGCCCTTCGCTTCCTCGCCCGGCTCCAGAGCGAGGCGGACGATCCCGAGCACGACGCGGAGCCCGGCAAGATCCCGCACGAGATCCGGTTCGGCGAGATGGCCGCCGCCGGCGAGGTGCCGCACACACCGTACTTCGGGTCGGCGGACGCGACGCCGCTCTTCCTCGTGCTCCTCTCCGAGTACGACCTGTGGACGGACGACCGCCGGACGGTCGGCGAGCTCCTGCCGCACGCGGAGCGCGCGCTCGCCTGGATCGAGGCTGCCTGCGCGCGCGGCGGCGGGCTCGTCGCGTATCACCGGCGCACGCCGCACGGCCTGCGCAACCAGGGCTGGAAGGACAGCCACGACGGCGTCCCGTTCGCCGACGGTCGCCCCGCCGAGCCGCCGATCGCGCTCGTCGAGGTGCAGGGCTACGCCATCGACGCGCGGCGGCGGATGGCCGCGCTGTTCGAGCGCGTCGGCCGGCAGGCCGAGGCGCAGGCGCTCCGGGCTGCCGCACGGGCGCACGCGGAAGCTCTCGAGGAGCGGTTCTGGATGGAGGATCGGGGGACGTACGCGATCGCCCTCGACGGCGGCGGGCGCAAGGTGGACGCGGTGACCTCGAACCCGGGCCACCTGCTCTTCTCGCGCGCCGCCCGCGAGGACCGCGCCGAGCGGGTGGCGGCAACGCTGCTCGCGCCGGCGATGTGGAGCGGGTGGGGCATTCGCACGCTGGGCGCGGGCCAGCTCGCGTACAACCCGCTCTCGTACCACGACGGCACCGTCTGGCCGCACGACAACGCCCTGTGCGCGATGGGGCTCGCCCACGCGCGGCGCACGGGCGAGGCGGGCCAGGTGCTCTCCGGCCTGTGGGATGCAGCCCAGCACTTCCGCCGCCTGCGCCTCCCCGAGCTCTTCTGCGGGCTCTCCCGGGAGCGCGGTCAGTTCCCCGTGCACTACCCCGTCGCGTGCTCGCCGCAGGCCTGGTCTTCGGCAGCCTGGTTCCTCCTCGTGCGCGCGGCGCTCGGCCTCTACGCCGACGCGCCCAACCGCGAGCTCCGCGTCGAGCACCCCCGCCTGCCGCCGTGGCTCGACGAGCTCACGCTCGAGAACCTCCGCGTCGGCGACGCGCGGGTCACGCTGCGGTTCCTGCGCGGGCCGACCGGCGCGTTCGCGGAGGTGCTCGCAAAGGAGGGCGGCGAGCTGCGGGTGCGGATCGAGGTGTGACGCAGGACCGTGCCGGCGCCAGCACACGAAGCACGGTGGGGTGCAGGGAGGGGGCCCCAGCGAAGCTGGGGGAGGGGCGCAGCCCCTCCCCCGCGGGGCAGCCGCGCGCAGCCGCGAAGCGGCGAGCACGGCGCAGGGCCCCGCGTGTCGGGGTGGGGCCGTCAATGGGACGGCGCCTGCGGCGCCTATGGGCTCTGCCCGTGGGGCGGGGCGGCACGCCCCGTGAAGATCTTCACGGGGCCGGACGCCCGGCCCCACCTTCGCGAATGATGGACTCCGACCGCCCGGCGCGCGTGGACGCGCTCTCCGGCCTCCGCTTCTGGGCCGCCCTCGGGATCCTCTTCTTCCACTACGGGCGCGCCTTCACGGCGGACCTGCCGGCGTGGGTGGAGCGGATCCGGACCGGGGGGCACGTCTGGGTCGGTCTCTTCTACGTCCTCTCCGGGTTCGTCCTCGCCTACGCGAATCCGCGGCCGCTCGACGCGGCCAGGCGGCGCGCCTTCTGGGCCGCCCGCTTCGCCCGGCTCTATCCCGCCTACCTGCTCGCGTTCGTCCTCTACGCGCCCTTCGTCTTCGATCGGTGGTGGCCGCGCGGCCTGGAAGGCGTGGTGAAGGGGGCGGTGGTGGCGCTCGCCTGCCTGACCCTCACGCAGGCGTGGTTCCCGCCGATCGCCCGCATCTGGAATCCTCCGGGCTGGTCCACGTCGGTGGTGGCCTCGTTCTATCTCGCCTTCCCCCGGATCCTCCGCGGGCTCGCGCCGCGCTCGCGCGCCGCCCTCTGGGGCGCCGCCGCCGCCGCGTGGGCGGGCTCGCTCGCCTTCCCGCTGCTCTATGCGCTGGTGGCGCCCGACGGGCCCGGCGTCGAGTTCGTCGGGCGCGAGCCGCCCTGGCTCGAGGCGCTCAAGTTCCACCCCATCGCGCGGCTCGGCGAGTTCGTCGCCGGAGTGGCGCTCGGGCTCCTCGTCCGCACC
>JAEZXM010000348.1 GCA_023419875.1 Pseudomonadota bacterium
GCCGTCCCCCGCGCCCGCGCCGGCGGAAGGGAGCCCGACTCCGGCCGACGCGGGGACCGCCCCGTGAAGCCGCTCGCCCACATCCTCTTCGCGCTGTTCGTGGCGGCGCTGCAGACCGCGCTCCTCCGCTGGGCGGGCGGGGGAAGCTTCTCGCTCATGCTGCCGATGGCGTGCGTCGTCTACCTCGCGATCCACGCCGGCAACGTGGACGGCTCGCTCGGCGCCGCGGGGATCGGCTGGGTGCTCGACACCTGGACCGGGACCACCCAGGGCCTCATCACGTTCCTCGCCGTGCTCGCCTTCCTTCTGGTCCGGGGCGTGAACGCCGCGATCGACGTCCGCGGGCGCTGGGGGTTCGCCGTGCTGACGGCGCTGACGGTCCTCTTCACCTCCCTCGGCGCGCTCTTCCTCATGCGGCTCGCCGCGCCGGAGGACGTCGCCCCCGGCATCCGCCTCGTGCCGCGCATGCTCCTCGAGGCGATCCTCACGGGCGTCCTCTCGCCCTTCGTCCACGCGGGCATGCGACGCGTGGACGGCCTCTTCCGGCGGGAGGATCCCGGCCTGCTCCGGTGACCCATGGCGCTCATCCCTCCCAGCGCCCCAGGGGCGTCGCAGAAGGAGTTCAAGCCCAGGCTCGCTTGGGCCACCGGCACCCTCATCGTCGCGTTCCTCGTCCTCCTGACGCGGCTCTACTACCTCCAGATCCTCCGCGGCGACGAGTACCGCGAGCGGGCGGAGGAGAACTCCGTGCGGGAGATCCGTACGCCCGCGGATCGCGGCCGGTTCCTCGATCGCAACGGCGCCGTGCTCGTGGACTCGCGGCCGTCCTACGACCTCAGCTTGACGCCGGGCTATTGCGGAAAGGGCTGCGCCGACGTTCTCGACACCCTCGCCCGGCTCGTGCAGCTCTCGCCCGAGGAGATCGAGAGGGCGCACGCACAGCTCCGGAACGTGAAGGGCAGCGACCGCTTCCAGGCCTTCACCGTCAAGGTCGACCTGGCCCGCGCCGAGCTCGACCGGTTCCTGGCGAGCCAGATGGACCTGCCGGGCGCGGACGTGCTCCCGGTGCCCCACCGGAACTATCGGTATGGGTCGCTCGGCGGGCACCTCATCGGCTACATGAACGAGGTCGGGGCGAACGAGCTCAAACGCCTCAACGACGAGCTCACGAAGTCTGGCAAGGGCGAGCGCCGCTACCTCATCGGCGATTACGTCGGGCGCCGCGGGCTCGAGCGCAAATGGGAGGACGTGCTCCGGGGGGTGGAGGGCATGGAGCGCGTCACCGTGGACGCGAAGGGCCGCCGCAAGCCCGAGGCCGACCTGCGCATCCCGGAGGACCAGCGCGTCGTGCCGAGCGTTCCGGGAAGGAGCCTCGTCCTCTCGATCGACTGGCGGCTCCAGGAGTTCGCCGAGAAGAGCTTCCCCGCCACGGCCGGTGTGGTGCTGGCGATGGACGCGAAGACCGGGTTCCTCCTGGCGCTCGTGGACCGGCCCGCGCCCGATCCCAACAAGATGTCGGGCCGCATCACCAAGGCGGAGCTCGACGCCATCCACAACGACCCGCTGCAGCCGGAGCTCTTCCGCTCCATCCAGCAGCACTATCACCCAGGGTCGACCTTCAAGGCGCTCACCAGCATCGCGGCGCTCGAGGAGGGCCTCTATCATCCGGGGACGACCGTCTTCTGCCCGGGGCACTTCCGCATGGGCCGGGCGCGCTGGCGGTGCGACAAGGACAGCGGCCACGGGTGGGTGAACTTCGAGCATGCGCTCGGCGCGAGCTGCGACGTCTTCTACTACGAGGCCGGGGCGAAGCTCGGCGCGGACGGGATCGCCAAGTGGGGGCGCCGGTCCGGCATGGGATCGCCCACCGGCTTCGACGTCGGCACGAAGGAGATCCCCGGGGTCATCCCGGATGCGGCCTGGCACGACCAGCACCTCAAGGGCGGCTACCAGCGCGGCATGGCGGTCAACCTCTCGATCGGCCAAGGAGACGTCAACGTCACCCCGATGCAGCAGCTCGTCTTCTATGGCGCGCTCGCGACCGGGACGGTCTGGAAGCCACAGGTCGTGCTCCGGGTCGAGGATGCGGACGGGAAGGTGCTCCGGACCTTCGGGCCGGAGTCCCGGGGCGCGCTGGAGATCAAGAAGTCCACCCGCGACGTCGTCTTGAAGGGATTGTACGCCGCCGTCAACCAGCCCTTCGGGACCGCGTACTGGCAGCGGGTGAAGGAGTTCACGGTGGCGGGGAAGACCGGCACCGCACAGGTGGTGAAGCTCGGCGCGCGGCGGCTCAAGGCGGAGGCGGTGCCGTACTTCGAGCGCGACCACGCCTGGTTCGCGGCGTTCGCGCCGGCAGAGGATCCGGAGATCGTGGTGGTGGTGCTGAACGAGCACTCCGGGTTCGGCTCCACCAACGCGGCCCCGACGGCGATGGCCGTCCTGAAGAAGTACATGGAGCTCAAAGCGCTGGACGCGGGCGGCGGGACCGCCGCCGTCGCCGAGGCGCCGGCGGCGCCGAAGCCCGCACCCAAGACCTCACCGAAGGCCCCGCCCAAGACGCCTCCGGCCGCGCCGCCGGCTCAGGGCGTGGT
>JAEZXM010000449.1 GCA_023419875.1 Pseudomonadota bacterium
GCCCCGGATCGAACCGGAGCGGCCGCGCGCCCTCGAGCGGTCCGCCGCAACGCGCGCACGAATCCAGGCGGGGCGCGAGGCCCGCCGCGGCGAGCGCACCCAGCTCGAAGGCCCGCAGCGCGGCCGGCCGCGCGGGTTAGCCATCGAGGAGCTCGAGGTAGCCCACCAGCAGCTCGAAGAGCTCCTCGTGCGGCTCGTGGTCCCTGACGAGCTCGCGGGCGAGCTCGGCGGCGTAGGCAGCGCAGGCGATCCGGGCGAGGTCGCCGCGGATCCCGCCGTGCCCGCGCAGGACGTGGGTGCTGTCGAGACCGAGCAGCTCGGAGCCGCCGCGGACGCGCACCTCCGCGGTGAGCAGCGTGAACGGCTCGAGCGCGCCGCCGAACCGCTTGCGGGAAGCGCGCGCGCCGCGGGCGAAGGCCGAGACCTTGCCGCGCTCGCGGGAGAGGAGCGTCACCACACGATCGCTCTCCCCGTAATCCACCGTCCGGAGGACGATCGCCGTCAGCTTGCTTCTCTCCTGCCCGGCCATGCTCAGTCCCACTTCACCCGGTAGCGGGCCAGGCCGGGCGAGGCCTCGCGGATCTCCGCCAGCGGGGAGACCGCCCCCGTGAGATCGAGCGCGGCGAGGACCGACTCGGCGATCGCCCGCAGGTGGAAGCCGTCGAAGACCGCGCGCGGGAAGCGGAGCGCGAGGCGGACGCCGTCGTCCGCGATCCCCTCCACCTCCAGCGTCGAGCCTCGGTGCCAGTTCGCCCAGCGCACCTCCGCCCCGCGAAGCAGCGCCGCCGGGCTGGAGGTCTCCATCAGGATCCGGTACGCAGGGCTCTCGAACATCCGGCGATTGCGGGGGCGGATGCCGGCGAGGAGCGTGTCGTCGTCCTGGCCAGTGGCGTCGGCAACGGCGTAGAGGAGCGCCTGGTAGTGGACCTCCGGGATCCACTCGGAACCCATCGGCGGCTCCTCGATCATCCGGCGGAACGGGAGCGGAAGCGATGGGGCGGCGCGGGCGTACGCCTCCTCCGCGGCCAGCATGCGCACGAGCACGCCCTTCGCCTGACAGTCCGGGTACGCGAAGAGACCGCCCGGCACTGCCGAGAGATACTCCTCCGCTCGGGTCAGACGCGACATCCCGATCCTGTCTCCCGCGCGGCGTTTCCCGCGCCCGGCCGGGATACTACCGGACCGCGGCTCCGCCTCACCACCGGAGCCAGGCCAGGACCCCCGCTGCCACCGCCAGCGCCAACACGAGCCCTGCCGCGATCCACGGCGCCACCCGGCGCCGAGGGCTCCCCTTGCCGACCGCCTCGCCGCTCGCCGCCTCCTCCCACCGCAGGACCACGTCGTCCGCGTCCAGGCCGACCGCGCCGGCGTAGGATCGCAGGTAGCCCACCACGTACGCTCGGGGTGGAAGGCGCGCGGGATCGCCGGCCTCGAGCGCCTCGACCACAGCGGGCGCGAGCCGGGTGGCCCGGAGGACCTCGTCCCGCGAAAGGCCTCGCAGCTCGCGCTCCCGGGCCAGCCACCGGGAGAACGACGCAAGACGGTCCCTGCGATCGGAGGAATCGGGATCCATGCGCCGCTACTCGAGCAGGTTCAGGCTCCGGAGGCACTCGGCGCCCTCCGGCGTGCCCGCCCCGACCTTGCCGCACTCCTCGAAGGCGGTGCGCGCACCGGGGACGTCCCCGACCTTCATCTTCGCCTGCGCCAGCCGGAGGAACGCGTCGGGGACCTTGCAGACCTCCGAGTAGGCCGCGAACTGCTCGATCGCGTCCTTGGTCCGCCCGTCCGCGAGGTAGACGTTCCCGAGCTCGCGGCGGCCGTAGCAGTACCGCGGCGACTGGTTGACGCAATTCCGGAGCTCCGCACGGCCGTCGTCCTTCCTCCCCATGCGCAGCAGGGCGAGCCCCTTGTTGCACCGGGCCACGTAGGGCTCGCGATACATGAGGTCTCCGAGGGCGATGTCGAACTCCCGCAGCGCCTCGTCGAACCTCCCCGTCTTCGCGAGGAGCTGGCCGAGGTTGTTGTGCGCCTCGGGGTAGTCCGGCTCGAGCGCGATGGCGCGCCGGTAATCTCGCTCCGCCTCCTCGAGCTTGCCGAAGCCGAACTCGTAGACGAGGCCGCGCCCGACGTAGGCCTCCTGGAACCGAGCGTCCAGCTCGATGGCCTGGTCGTACTCTCGGAGCGCCTCCTGGGCGCGTCCGCCGCGGAGCGCGGCCACGGCGAGATCGTGGTGGATCTCGGCCCCGCGGCGGCGCTTCTGGGCGTTCGGGCCGGCGCAGGCGCTCGCGGCCAGGGCGAGGAGCAGCAGCGAGAGCTTCGTTCGGGTCATGGCCTAGACCGAGGCGAGGAAGCGCGCCAGCCGGCCAAGGTCGGTCGAGGCCTGCGGCGCGGGAGAGGCGACTGGGGCGGGCGTCGGCGTGGGAGCGGATGCGGCCGGAGGAGGCGCGGGGGTGGGGGCAGGCGCGGGCGGCCGCGGCGGGTGGAAGAGC
Organism: Pseudomonadota bacterium; assembly: GCA_023419875.1. Classification (GTDB taxonomy): domain Bacteria; phylum Myxococcota; class Myxococcia; order Myxococcales; family Anaeromyxobacteraceae; genus Anaeromyxobacter. Next base: position 2,490 of record JAEZXM010000449.1, read on the forward strand.
GGGATGCGCCGGAACGTCTGCTCCTGCACGTCGGGCGTGAGCCCCCGGAAGTTGAGGTTGTCGAGCATGAAGCCCATCGACTCGAGGAAGTGCAGCCCCTCGACCTCCACGCCGCGGTACTCCTCCAGCGAGAGCTGCGGCCGCTCGTTCACGTAGACCACGTTCTCGCCGGTCCGGGAGAGGTGCAGCCCGACGTAGATCGAGAACGAGCCGTTGCCGTTGCGGACCCCGCAGAGATGCCCGACGACGGCTTGGGCGGGCTTGCCCGGCACCGAGACCTGGGGCTGGTTGATGCTCTCCACGATCGCCACCACCTGCTCCTGGAGCACGGGCAGGTGCGTGATGCTGGGCTCGGGCCGGAACACGCCACCGTGGTATCGCCGTGTGGAGGGCGCGTCAACTATGGGGCCCCCCTCACACCCCCCGCGCCTCCGCACCCCAGATCACCTTGTGGATCTGGAGCGAGAGCCGCGCCCGCACGCCGCTCGCGAGCATCCAGGCGGCCAGGTCGCGCGGCTCCACCTTCCCCCACACCGGCGAGAAGAGGACCTGCACCCGACCCTCGAGCGCGTGCCGGCGGGTCACGTCCATCGACCAGGCGAAGTCCTCCCGAGACGAGACCACGAACTTCACCTCGTCGTGCGGCGCGAGCCGGTCCAGGTAGCCGAAGTCGGTCGTCACCTCGCCGGAGCCGGGCGTCTTCACGTCCACGATCCGGATCACCTCCGGCGGCAGGCCGTCGAGCGGGCGCTGTCCGTGCGTCTCCACGGTGACCTCGTAGCCCCGCTGCAGGAGGGCGCGGGCGAGCGCGGGCAGCTCGCGCTGCAGGAGCGGCTCGCCGCCGGTCAGGCACACGAGCGTGCACGGGTGGCGCGCGATCTCCTCGAGGACCGCGTCCGGGGTCAGGTCCTCGCCCCCGTGAAACGCGTAGGCGGTGTCACAGTACACGCACCGGAGATCACAACCCGTGAACCGGACGAACACGCACGGGCGCCCGGCGCGGGTCCCCTCCCCTTGCAGGCTGAAGAAGATCTCGGTGACACGCATGGCCGCCGCGAGCTTATAGCGGAACGTCCGGCGCCCCGCTCCGAAGGCATCAGTTCTGGACGCGTGCCGACATCGTGGCGCCCGGATCGAGCACGGAGACCGTCGGCGCACGCGGCGGCGCGTTCCGCATCCGCCGCAGCGCCGCGTTCACGCGCCGCGGGTAGACGTGGAAGCGCGCCGGGATCTCGCCTTCCCGGATGTAGCCGAGGATCCGGCCGGGGCCGGCGTTGTACGCCATGAGCGCCTGGTCGTGCCGGGGGAATGCGTCCATGAGCCGGCGGAGGTAGCGGACCCCCGCCCGCACGTTGGCCACGGGATCCTCCGGGTCGCCCTCGAGCCCGTGGCGCGCGAGCTCGCTGCGCAGCGTGGGCTCGAGGAGCTGCATGAGGCCGATCGCGCCCGCCCCGGACCGCGCGGCGGCATCGAAGCTCGACTCGACCTCGATGACCGCCAGCACGAGCATCGGATCGATCTGCGCGCGGTCCGACTCGAGGACGATGACCTCGGCGATCTCCCGGCGGGCCTCCGGCACGAGTCCCGGAGCCGCCGCGGCAAGCCGCGCGTGCACGTCGTGAAGGGCGCCGGCGAGGCGTCCCTCGAGCGGAGAGTCTCCGGCCTGCGGCTCGTCCAGCGCGAGCGGCGTGGGGAACATGCCGACCACCGCCCACATGACGGCGGACACACCTATCCCCAGCATGCATCTCGCGCGGCGCGACACCATCCCCTAGGGGCTCCCCTTGTCGTTCGAGAGCTGCTCGAGCTTCCGGGACACGGCATCGAGCCGCCGCTCCAGGCTCTCGATGTCCTCCCGACTCGGGATCCGGAAGCGGTTGGCCGCGCGCCGGACGGCCTCGTCCACCGCGCGCTCCACCTCGCGGCGCTGGTGCGCGAGCCGCTCGCCGAACTCGCGCGCCTGCCGGCGCACGTCGTCGGGCGAGAAGCCGGCCGCGTCCGCGATGCGCGCCAGCACCTTCTCGGCCTCCTGCTCCGCGGCGTTGACGCCCGCGAGCGCGTTGGACCAGGCCTCCTTGAACATCGTCTGGATGTCGGCCATGGGTGCCTCCTGCCCTCAGGCTCGCGCGGAAGACTTCGCCTTCCTCGCCTTGCCGCCCTTCGCGGGCCGCGGCCCGCGCT
>JAEZXM010000537.1 GCA_023419875.1 Pseudomonadota bacterium
GCGGTGATGCGGGACGGCACGCCGCGCAGCGTGCGCCACCCGAGCGCGCCGAGGCCGACGACGAGCACCGGCGCGGCGACGCCCAGCGCCCGGTAGAGCCACGACGCGACGCGGTGGCCCACCGGGCCGACCACGTTCTGCGTGGGGAGGCCGCGCGCGACGAGCTCGCCATCGAGCTTCTGGAAGGTCGCGAACGCCAGGGCTCCGGCGACGGCGATCGCCAGGATCACGATCGCCAGGATCTCGCGGCCCATGCCGGTCCGGCGGGTCTTCGAGGTGCTCGGGCGGCCCTTGGGGGGGCGGTCCTTTCCGGCGATACGGCGGTTCGGCTTGAGCTTTGCCATCGCGGCAGGGCCCCCTCGGGAAGTTGGAACAAAGCGATCGCGCGGGCGAGGGCCCGACCGGACGAGAATATCGGGGGGTATCGAGAAGTCCACTTCCCTGCCGTGGCTCATCTCATTAGAAGGACTTGAGAATTCACCACGAGCGGCGGTCGCACGCGGCCGGGGACAGAGCCCCGCCGGCTGGGAAACCCACGGCCGGAAGCGTACGCTTTTTGAGGGAGCCTCGAGCAGCGGCGACCTCCCCCGAGACGTCGGCCGGAACCCCCGCTCCATCGGGAGGAAGGCCATGAAGTCGCCCTTCGAGAACGAGTACTTCGCCCGCGAGGACGCGGAGCGGATCCGGAAGCTGGCCCATGCGCTGCGCAAGAAGGTCGAGGCCGCCGAGCGCGAGCGTCTGCGCGCGCTCCACTGGATGCGGTGCCCACGGTGCGGGTCCGAGATGCACGAGGTCTTGCACGAGGGCGTTGCCGTCGACGTCTGCGCCGGCTGCCACGGCATCTTCCTGGACGAGCACGACCTCGTGCAGGCCGCCCACCGGTCCGCGCCCGGCGGCGTGATGAGCGGGATCCTGAACTGGTTCAAGCCGGAGCTCGGGGGCTGAGACCCAGCACCCTTCGCCGGGCCGTGCTATCTCTCTGCCCTCCGATCTCGCGCCTGGAGGGTCCACGTGTCGCTCTCGCTCGATGAGGTCCGGCGCATCGCCTCGCTGGCCCGGCTGAAGCTCTCGCCGGAGGAGGAGGCGCAGTTCGCCGGCCAGCTCTCCGCGATCCTCGGCTACGTGAAGGAGCTCGAGGCGCTCGACGTCTCCGGCGTCGAGCCGATGACCCACGCGCTCGCCGCGGGGGATGCGGCGCCGCAGCGGCCGGACGAGTCGAGACCCGGCCTCGGCGCGGAGGTGGCGGTGGCCGAGGCGCCGGCGCGCGCCGGGACACACTTCCAGGTGCCGAGGATCATCGAGTGAGCGCCGCCGACCTGACGAGGCTGGGGATCCGCGAAGCGGGCGAGAAGCTCGCGGCGCGGGAGGTGTCCTCCGCGGAGCTGACCGAGGCCGCGCTCGCGCGGATCGCGGCGGTGGACGGCAAGGTCGGCGCGTTCCTGGCGGTCACTGTCGCGGAGGCCCGGGCGGCGGCCCGCGAGGCCGACGCGCGGATGACCCGCGGCGAGCGCCGCTCGCCGCTCGACGGGGTTCCGCTGGCGGTGAAGGACCTCTTCCTGACGAAGGGCGTCCCCACCACCGCCGGCTCGCGCATCCTCGAGGGCTGGCGCCCGCCGTACGACGCGACCGCGGTGGCCCGCCTCGCCGCCGCCGGCGCGGTCCCGCTCGGCAAGCTCAACATGGACGAGTTCGCGATGGGCTCGTCCAACGAGAACGTGGGCTACAAGCCCTGCCGGAACCCCTGGGACCTCTCGCGCACGCCCGGCGGCTCCTCCGGCGGCAGCGGGGCGGCGGTCGCGGCGCGGCTCGCGCACGGGACGCTCGGCACGGACACCGGCGGCTCCATCCGGCTGCCGGCGTCCTTCTGCGGCGTCGTCGGGGTGAAGCCGACGTACGGCCGGGTCTCGCGGTACGGCGTGGTCGCCTTCGCGTCCTCGCTCGACCAGGTCGGCCCGGTCGCGCGGAGCGTCGGGGACACGGCGCTCCTCCTCCGCACGGTCGCCGGCCACGACCCGCTCGACATGACCTCCTCGGCGCGTCCGGTGGACGACTACCTGGCGACGCTCGAGGACGGCGCGAAGGGGCTCCGGGTCGGCGTGCCCAGGGAGTGGCTCGCCGGAGGCCTCGAGCCGGGCACCGAGGCCGCGGTCCGCGGCGCCCTCGAGACCCTGAAGCGGCTCGGCGCGACGCTGGTCGAGATCTCGCTCCCGCACTCGAAGTACGGCATCGCCGCCTACTACCTCATCGCCACCGCCGAGGCGTCCTCGAACCTCGGCCGCTACGACGGCGTGCGGTTCGGCCTCCGCGCCGGCGACGGCGGGCTGCGCGAGATGTACGAGGCGACGCGGGAGCGCGGGTTCGGCGCGGAGGTGAAGCGCCGGATCATGCTCGGCACCTACGCGCTCTCGTCCGGCTACTACGAGGCCTACTACCTGCGCGCGCAGAAGGTCCGCACCCTCGTCCGTCGGGACGTCGATGACGCGTTCGCGCGGTGCGACGTCGTCGCCGGTCCGGTCGCGCCCGGCGTCGCGTTCCGGCTCGGCGAGAAGGTCCAGGATCCGCTCCAGATGTACCTCGCCGACGTCTTCACCATCACCGCCAACCTGGCCGCCCTCCCGGCGCTCTCGGTGCCGTGCGGAAAGGACGCCGCGACGGGCCTCCCCGTCGGGCTCCAGCTCCTCGGCCGCCCGTTCGACGAGGCCACCCTGCTCCGCGCCGCGCGCGCGCTCGAGCGCGAGATCGGGACGTACCCCACTCCGGAGCTTGCCTAGCCATGCCTCTCGCCGACTACCAGGTCGTCATCGGCCTCGAGGTCCACGCCCAGCTCCTCACGAAGAGCAAGATCTTCTGCGCCTGCTCGACGGAGTTCGGCGGCGCGCCCAACGCGCACACCTGTCCGGTCTGCCTCGGCCTGCCGGGCGCCCTGCCGGTGCTCAACGAGCGCGTGGTCGAGATGGCCGTGACCGCCGGCCTCGCGCTCGGGTGCGACGTGCGGCCGAAGAGCGTCTTCGCGCGGAAGAACTACTTCTACCCGGACCTTCCGAAGGCGTACCAGATCTCCCAGTTCGAGCTGCCCATCTGCCTCGGCGGCGCGGTGCCGTACACGATCGACGGCGTCGAGAAGACGGCGCGGCTCACCCGGATCCACATGGAGGAGGACGCGGGCAAGAACGTCCACGGCGTCGCCGCCGACGGGAGCTCGGGCGTGGACCTCAACCGGGCCGGCGTTCCGCTCCTCGAGATCGTCTCCGAGCCCGACCTCCGCTCTGCGGGCGAGGCGGTCGCGTACCTCCGCTCGCTGCGGGCGATCCTCATGGCGCTCGGCGTGAACGACGGGAACATGCAGGAGGGCTCGCTCCGCTGCGACGCCAACGTCTCGGTGATGCGCAAGGGCGCGGAGAAGTACGGCACCCGGTGTGAGATCAAGAACATGAACTCGTTCCGGTTCCTGGAGGCGGCGATCGAGTACGAGGTGCGCCGCCAGGTGGAGATCGTCGACGCGGGCGGGACCATCGTGCAGGAGACGCGCCTCTTCGACCCCGACCGCGGCGAGACCCGCTCGATGCGCTCCAAGGAGGAGGCGCACGACTACCGCTACTTCCCCGAGCCCGACCTGCCGCCGGTGGTCGTCGCGCCGGCGCTCGTCGAGCGGCTCGGGGCCGCGCTGCCCGAGCTGCCGCGGGCGCGCGCCCGGCGGTACACGACGGCGCTCGGCCTGTCGGACCAGGACGCCGGGGTGCTCGTCTCGGACGCGGCCGTGGCGACCTGGTTCGACCGCGCGCTGGCCGCGTACGGCGCCGGCCCGGAGAAGGCGAAGAAGGTCGCGAACTGGGTGAACGGCGAGGTGGCGAGGCTCGCGAACGAGGCCGGCACCGGCCCGGGCGAGTGGAGGCTCACCCCCGAGAAGCTCGCCGAGGTGCTCCGGCTCATCGACGCCGGCACGATCGGCGGCCCGGGGGCGAAGCAGGTCGTGGAGGAGGTCTTCCGGACGGGCGCCGAGCCCGCCGCGGTGGTGCAGGCGAAGGGCCTCGCGCAGGTCTCCGACGAGGGCGCGATCGAGGCGGTGGTGGACAAGGTCCTCGCGGCGAGCCCGGCCGAGGTGGAGAAGCACCGGAGCGGGAAGAAGAACCTCACCGGCTTCTTCGTGGGCGCGGTGATGAAGGAGCTCCGCGGCAAGGGCAACCCGGCGGTCGTGAACGCGCTCCTCAAGAAGAAGCTCGACGGAGGGACGTAGCCATGGCGTGGGCAGGATGGGGCGCGGGCCCCGCAGGAGCCGGCGCCGCCGGCGGGCCGAGCCGGTGGTTCCTCGGCATCCTGCTGGTCGCGTCCGCGGTGGTGACGGTGATCCTGGCGATGCGGGAGCGATGGCTCACCGCGGGCGCGGGCCTGGCCATCACCGTGTACTATTTCGCGCGCCTGTTCCTCGGGCTGGGGCGGAGGCGGGAGTAGCCGCGGGAGCAGGGAGAGGGAGAGGCGTGCGATGGCCGAGATCAAGGGGATGGCGGTCCGGGACACGCTGCGATCGATCGTGGCGCGCCTCGGGCGCGAGGGGCTCGACGTCCTCCTCGAGGCGGCCGGCGAGGACGCGCGCGCGCTCTTCACCGAGCAGGTGAGCGTGTCCGCCTGGTATCCGCTCGACGCCTACGCGTCCCTGCTCGAGGCCGAGGTCCGCGCCGAGGGCGGCGACCCCGGCGGGCTCATGGCGCGCGCGGAGAAGGTGATCGAGAAGCAGCTCAGCGGCGTGTACCGCGTGTTCGTGCGGCTGGGCTCGCCGGAGTTCCTGGTGAAGCGCATCTCCGCCGCGCACGAGACCTACTTCCGCGGCGTGGGCATCGAGCTGCTCGCGTGCGAGAAGGGGCGGGCGGCCATCCGGTACACGGGGTTCACCCAGAGGCACCGGGTCATGGAGTACGTGATCGTGAGCTTCTACCGGAAGGCCCTGGAGCTGGCGGGCGCCCGGGACGCCCGTGCGCAGGTGACGAAGTCGGTCTCCCTGGGGGGCGGCGTGTCCGAGGTGGAGATGACCTGGCGCTGATCGGCGCGCCCGCGGGTGAGGTGGCGCGGCTCGCCGACGATGCCGCACCCGGATCACGTCCCGTCAGCTCTTCCTCGTCGTCATCGAACCGGCGAGCTGGACCGCCTCCCGGATCATCTGCGAGGCGTAGCCCCACTCGTTGTCGTACCAGGCCATGATCTTCACCAGGTCGTCGTCGATGACGCGCGTCATTCCGAGATCGACGACCGCGGCGCGCGCGTCCCGCACGATGTCCGACGAGACCATCGGCTCGTCGGAGACGCCGAGCACCCCGCGGTACCGATCGCTCTGCGCCTCCTCCAGGAAGATCCCGTTCACCTCGTCTGCGCTCGTCCTCCGCGCCGCCAGGAAGACGACGTCCGCGATCGAGCCCACCGGCACGGGCGCACGGACCGCCACGCCGTCGAAGCGGCCGCGGAGCGAAGGGAGTGCGCGGGCGGTCGCGGCCGCCGCGCCCGTCGAGGTCGGCACGAGGTTCGCGGCCCCGGCCCGACCGCGCTCGAGGTGGCCTCGCGGCGCATCCACGATCGCCTGGGACGAGGTGTACGCGTGGATGGTGGTCATGACCGCCTTGCGGACGCCGATCCGTCGGTCCATGATCTCGGCCAGCGGCGTGATGCAGTTGGTGGTGCAGCTCGCGCACGAGATCGTGCGGATCGATCCGTCCGCACGGTTCACGCCGTGGACGACGGTGGGGACCTCCGGGTCCTTCGCCGGTGCGGAGAGGATCACCGCGCCGGCGCCCGCCCGGATGTGCTTCTCCAGGTCGTCGCGGGATCGAAACGCCCCGGTACACTCCAGGACGACGTCCACGCGAAGCTCGCGCCACGGGAGCTGCAGCGGTTCGCGCTCGTGGGTCGAGCGGATGCCCCGCGCCCCTACGACCAGCCGATCGCCTCGGGCGGACACCTCTTGCTGCAAGCGGCCGTACACCGTGTCGTGCCGCAGCAAGTAAGCGATCGCCTCCGGGGAGGCGACGTCGTTCACGCCCACGACCTCCAGCTCGGGCGTCTCGAGCGCGATCTTGAGCGCGGCGCGTCCGATCCTTCCCAGCCCGTTGATGGCAATCCGTGCTGCCGCCATGCGCGACGTCCCCTCCGGCCCCCCTCGATCCTCGGATCACGCACGCCGGAGGCCGTGGCGCGGCGTGACCCCACCGGTGCGCTGCCGGAGACGTTGTCGACGGCTCCAGCCTCCCGCAACCCTCCGCTCGCCGGCGGACGCCCGCTCGCCCTTCCGGCTCGCGCCCGAAGGCGCGCAGTGCGGAATGGGTGCGTGTGGGAGAACGCGGCGCGCCGCGAGGCGCACGGAAGGTGATCCCCGGGCCCCGGCCAGCGTAAGATCGCCCGCCATGGGCGACCTCGGACAGACGCGGGTCTTCGGGCGCGCGGGGCAGGAGACCGCGGTGGTCGGCTTCCGCCGCAAGCCGCTCGCCGATCTCTACCATCGCCTGGTCACGGGATCCTGGTACCAGCTCGTGCTCGTGTACGCCCTGGTCTACTTCGTGACCCGGACCGGGTTCGAGATCGCGCACTGGAGCCTCCGGGACGCGGGGAGCGTCCCGCCCGGCTCGGTGATGCAGGCCTTCATGGCCTGGGTGAACGGCGCGGGCGCGGAGGCCGCGGACCTCGACCCGCAGGCGCTCCTCGCGCGCGGCGTCTTCGCGCTCGAGGGGTTCGTCCGCTGGGCGGAGCTGGTGATCGGCGCCGGCATCGTGATGGCCAAGTTCTCCATGCAGAAGGCGCTCGTGCTCTTCAGCGACGTGGCCGCGATCGCGCCGGACGGCCGCGCCGCGAAGGTCCTGCACTTTCGCATGGCCAACAAGCGCGGCGGGCACGTGGTGGGGGCCCGGGCCTCGCTGCTCCTCGTCCGGAACGAGCGCGACGCCGACGGGGAGATCGTCCGCCGCGCCCACGACCTGCCGCTCGTCCGCGCCGAGACGCCGCTCTTCGAGCACGCCTGGACCGTCGCGCACGAGATCGATCGGCAGAGCCCGCTGTGGGGCGAGACCGCAGACTCGCTGGCCGCCGCGGACGCGGACCTGCTCGTCATCTTCAGCGGGACGGACGAGCACCTGCTCAGGGCGATCCACGCCCGCCACGTCTACCCGGCCAAGCGCCTCCGCTGGGGGGCGCGGTTCGCGCCGCTCGCCACCGTCCTCCCGGACGGGAGGCGTGCCCTCGACTACCGGCGGTTCCACGAGGTGGTCCGCGCCGAGGCGGACACCGAGGATGCCCTCCAGGGCCGCGCCGGCTGACCCGCACCCCGAACGCGCCCTGCCGCGCCCGCGTCGCGTCCGCAGGATCGGCTCATGGCTTCACGCGCGTGCCCCGCCTGCGGCCGCGTCCAGGGCTCCAACGCCGCCTGTCTCTCCTGCCGGGAGGCCGCCGCGCGCGAGCTCGCGGCCGCGGCGCGCGACGTGACCCCCGAGACGCTGCCGGCCCGCACCTGGCGCCTCGGCGCGTTCCTGCACCGGCCGCCGTGGTGGGCGCGCGCGAGCCCGGGCAAGCTGCGCGCCCGCCTCCGGCTCTTCTGGATGGTGCTGCGCGATTACGCCGACGGGAGCTACCGGAGCGTCCCCTCCCGGGCCGTCACCGCCTTGCTCGCCGCCGGCGCCTACGTGGTGTCGCCGCTCGACCTCGTCCCGGACTTCCTGGTCCCGGCCGGCTGGGCGGATGATCTCCTGGTCCTGGCCCTCGCCTGGTCGTTCGTGAAACGCGAGCTGCGCGCGTACTGTACGTGGAAAGGGCTCGCCCCGGCGCACTTCGGGTTGTGAGCCCTGGGCCGCCTGCCTAGCTAACCGGAATGTCCCGACGACCTTTCGCCGGCGCGGTCTCCGCCTTGCTCGCGCTGCTGCTCGCCGCGTGCGGCAAGGGCGACGGCGGAACGCCGCGGGCGCGTCCCCCCACGCCCGTGCGCGTCGCCACCGCCGAGACGCGCGACGTCCCCCGCACCTTGCCCGCCGTCGGCACCGTGCTCCCCGACGCGACGGTCGCCGTCCGTCCCCTCGTCACCGGGCCCGTCCTCGAGGTCTTCTTCGAGGAGGGCGCCGAGGTCCGGGCCGGCCAGCGCCTCTTCCGGATCGATCCCCGGAGCTACGAGGCCACGCTCGCGCAGGCGCGCGCCGCCCTCGTGCGCGCCCAGCGGCTCGCGGCCAACGCGGAGGCGGACGCACGCCGGTACGGGCCCCTCCGGGAGGGCGGCTTCATCTCCGAGCAGCAGCACGACTCCGCCGTGGCGAACGCCCGCTCGCTGGCGAGCGAGGTGGCGGCGCAGGAGGCGGCGGTCCGCAAGGCCGAACTCGATCTCTCGCGCTGCCTCGTGGTCTCCCCGATCGAAGGGCGCACGGGCGCCATCCTGGTGCAGCGCGGGAACGTCGTGGAGGCCAACCAGGCCGCACCGCTCGTCGTCGTCACCCGGCTCCGCCCGGTGCTGGTCTCGTTCAAGGTCCCCGAGGCGCACGTGCGGGCCCTGCGCGAGGGGCTCTCCCGGATGAACGTGGAGGCGGAGACTTCCGGCGAGTCGCGGCGGGGGGTCCTCTCGTTCCTCGACAGCGCCGTCGACCCCGCCTCCGGGACCATCGAGGCCCGGGCCCGTTTCGACAACGAGGACCGTGCGCTCTGGCCCGGACAGTTCGTGAACGTGCGGGTCGAGCTCTCCGTGGAGGAGGACGCGGTGGTGGTGCCGAGCGCCGCCGTCCTCGCCGGGCAGGAGGGCCGCTCGGTCTTCGTGGTGGGCCCGGACGACACGGTCGAGCTGCGGCGGGTCGAGGTGGGAGAGGCCGACGCGCGCTTCACGGTGGTGAAGGGCGGCGTGACGGCCGGTGAGGTCGTGGTGGTGGACGGGCAGATGGACCTCGCGCCGGGGGCGCGCGTCGCGGTCGCGGAGGAGCGGCCCGCACGCACGGTCCAGGGCCGCCAGGCGGGCGATCCATGAACCTCTCCGGCCCGTTCATCCGCAGGCCGGTGATGACCACCCTCGTCATGGGCGGGATCTTCGCCTTCGGCATGGCCGCCTACCGGCAGCTCCCGGTGGCCGACCTCCCCAGCGTGGACTTCCCCACGATCCAGGTGACCGCGACGCTCCCCGGGGCGAGCCCGAGCACGATGGCGGCCTCGGTGGCGACCCCGCTCGAGCGGCAGTTCACGACGATCTCGGGCCTCGCCTCGATGAACTCCACCTCGACGCTCGGGTCCACCGAGATCACGCTCGAGTTCGACCTCACGCGCGACATCGACGGCGCCGCCCAGGACGTCCAGTCGGCCATCGCCGCGGCGGCGCGGCGGCTCCCGTCCGAGATGCGCACGCCGCCCAGCTACCGCAAGGTGAACCCCGCCGACCAGTCCATCGTCATCATCGCGCTCACCTCGCCCACGCTGCCGCTCTCCGAGCTGAACGAGTACGGCGAGACGTTCCTGGCGCAGCGGATCTCGAGCCTGCCCGGCGTGGCGCAGGTGCAGGTCTTCGGATCGCAGAAGCACGCCGTGCGGATCCAGCTCGATCCGCTCCAGCTCGCCTCGCGCGGCCTGGGCGTGGACGAGGTCGCCTCCGCGATCGCCGCCGCCAACCCGAACCTGCCCACCGGGACGCTCCAGGGCCCGAGCACCGCGACCACGATCGAGGCGTCCGGTGGGCTCGCCCGCGCCGAGGAGTGGCGCCGGCTCGTGGTCGCCCGGCGGAACGGCTCGCCGGTGCGGCTCGAGGAGGTGGGGCGCGCCCTGGACAGCGTCGAGAACGACGAGAGCGCCGCCTGGTACTACACGGCGGAGCTGGGGATGCAGCGGGCGATCGTCCTCGGCGTGCAGCGGCAGCCGGGGACCAACACCGTCGCGGTGGCCCGGGCGGTGCTGGGGGTCATGCCCGAGGTGCAGCGGCAGCTCCCCGCCTCGGTCCGCGCCGAGATCCTGTTCGACCGGTCGGTCTCGGTGAAGGAGTCGGTGCACGACGTGCAGCTCACGCTCCTCCTCACGCTCTTCCTCGTGGTGGCGGTGATCTTCCTCTTCCTGCGGAGCCCGCGGGCGACGCTCATCCCGAGCCTCGCCCTGCCGATGTCGATCGCCGGCACCTTCGGCGTCATGTGGCTCCTTGGGTACAGCCTCAACAACCTCTCGCTCATGGCGCTCACCCTGGCGGTCGGGTTCGTCGTCGACGACGCCATCGTCATGCTCGAGAACGTCGTCCGCCACGTCGAGGCGGGCGAGCCGCCGCGCGAGGCGGCGCTGCGGGGCGCGAAGGAGATCGCGTTCACCATCCTCTCGATGACCATCTCGCTCGCGGCGGTCTTCATCCCCGTCCTGTTCATGGGCGGGATCGTGGGACGCCTCTTCCGCGAGTTCGCGGTGACGATCGCGGTCGCGATCCTGATCTCCGGCGTCGTCTCGCTGAGCCTCACGCCGATGATGGCCGCGCGGCTGCTTCGCCATCGGGCCGGCCCCCATGCCGAGCGGCCGCCGGGGCGCTTCTTCCGGGCGACCGAGCGCGGCTTCGAGGCGCTGCGCTCGCTCTACCTGCGCGGCCTCGCCTGGTCGCTCGACCACCGGCGGACCGTCGTCGCCCTCACCGCGCTCTCGCTCGTGGCGATGGTGCCGCTCTTCCTGGCGGTGCCCAAGGGCTTCCTGCCGAGCGAGGACACGGGCCAGCTCTTCGCCTTCACCGAGGGGCGACAGGGCGCGAGCTGGGAGGCGATGGTCGCGCACCAGAAGGAGGCGTCGGCGATCATCGCGGAGGACCCGGCGATCGGGGGCTTCATGTCCGCCGCAGGAGCGCGGCCGGGCACGCCCGGCAACACCGGGCGGCTCTTCATCCGCCTCGCGCCGCGCAGCGAGCGGCCCGGCGTGGACGAGGTGATCGCGCGGCTCCGGCCGAAGCTCGCGGAGATCCCCGGGTTCCGCGTCTTCCTCCAGAACCCGCCGACGATCCGGATCGGCGGCCAGCTCTCCCGCAGCCAGTACCAGCTCACGCTCCAGGGGACCGACACCGAGGCGCTCCACCGGGCCGCGCCCGCGCTGGAGCGGCGCCTGCGCGGCGTCCCGGGCATCCGCGACGTGACGAGCGATCTCCAGCTCTCGAACCCCCAGGTGCGGGTGACGATCGACCGGGAACGCGCCGCAGCGCTGGGCGTGTCGCCCGAGGCGGTGGAGACCGCGCTCTACACCGCGTACGGGAGCCGGCAGATCTCGACCATCTACACGGCGACCAACGACCACCCGGTGATCGTGGAGCTCGAGCCGAGGTACCAGGCGGGCGCGGAGGCGCTCTCCCTGCTCCGGGTCCGATCCTCCTCCGGCCAGCTCGTGCCGCTCGACGCGCTCGCCGCCCTGGAACCCGGCGTCGGCCCGCTCACCGTCGCCCACGCCGGGCAGCTCCCGTCGGTCACGCTCTCGTTCAACCTGGAGCCGGGCACTTCGCTCGGCGACGCCGTGGCACGCGTGAACGCCCTGGCGGGCGAGAGCCTGCCGGCGGGGATCACCACCCGCTTCCAGGGCGTCGCGAACGCGTTCCAGTCCTCGATCTCCGGCCTCGGCTGGCTCCTGCTCCTCGCGATCGCCTTCATCTACCTGGTGCTGGGCATCCTCTACGAGAGCTACATCCACCCGATCACGATCCTCACCGCGCTCCCCTTCGCCGGCTTCGGCGCACTCCTCACGCTGCTCGTCTTCGGCACCGAGCTCTCGATCTACGCCTTCGTCGGCGTGATCCTCCTCGTCGGCCTCGTGAAGAAGAACGGAATCATGATGGTGGACTTCGCGACCGAGGAGCGGCGGCGGGGACGGACGCCGCGCGAGGCGATCTTCGACGCGTGCGCGATCCGGTTCCGGCCCATCACGATGACGACGCTCGCCGCGCTCGTGGGCACGCTCCCCATCGCGCTCGGGATCGGCGCCGGCGCCGAGGCGCGCCAGCCGCTCGGGCTGGCGGTGGTCGGAGGGCTGCTCTTCTCGCAGGCGCTGACC
>JAEZXM010000543.1 GCA_023419875.1 Pseudomonadota bacterium
GCGCATGCCGGGCTGGAGCGCCTGCGCCGCGCGAGCGTACGGGATGATCATCTTCCGGTCGCGCTCGATCGAGAACTTCTCCATCGAGAGGTCGCCCGGGGTCTCGGCGAGGGAGTAACGCGAGAGCGCGTAGTCGTTCGCGCCCACGGGGATGCGGCCGAAGCCGAGGGAGAGCCCCTCGCCGGGGGCGAACATCCGGCGGAGGAGGGCGGCGCGGGCGTCGGGCGAGAGCATCTGGAGCATCTCCCAGCCCTTCTCGTTGAGGGCGCCGCCCCAGCCCGCGAGCGTCTGGCGGCGCTTCGCCGGCAGCACCTCGAAGTCGTGGCGGCCGGCCTTGGCGGCAAAGGCCGGCGTCTCGGTCAGCTCCCCGGAGGCGCTGCTCACGAAGACCTTCACCTCGGGGTCGGGGGTGCGCGCCTTGCCGGCGTCCGGCGCCGCGGGCAGGTCGGCCTGGGCGCCATGCCCGCCGTGCGCCGCACGCGCGGCGAGGGGCGCGAGCAGGAGGGTGGCAGCGAGGAAGGGGACGAGGGCCGTGCGGCGCATGCTGGGACCTCCGGGGGAGCGAGGATTCTAAGACGGCGGTCCGCGCTGCGCGATCACCGAGCGGCCAGCGGGTCACGACATCGGTTCAGGGAGCGCAACCTCCGTTCACCAGGCATCGAGCGGGTCGTCGTCCTCTGCGCTCACGCCGGGATCGCCGTCGTCGGGGTCCCAGCCCCACGGCACGAGCCCCTCCGGCAGCGTCGCGCCCAGGCAGGGGATCTGCCGCGGCGGGGCGCCGATTCCGTCGCCGTCGCGGTCCGGATAGAGCACCACCCACCGGTACACGTCGGGATCGAGGTCGTCGCAGTCGTTGCCGACGGCGGCCGCGACGTACGGCGCGGGCAACGCCGGGCCCGTGCAGACCTGGCCCGCGGCCCGGGTGCTGTACCCGTCCTCGTCCTCGTCGAGGCCGGCGTATGCGAGGGACTGCCAGCGTGTCGGGTCGGATGCCGCGCAGTCCGTTCCGGTCGAGCTCTGCCCGGACGGAAGCGCTCCGGCGGTGCAGCTCGAGAGGCTCGGCCCCGCGCCCACGCCGTCGCCGTCCTCGTCGGCGTAACCGTACATCCGCCGGAAGACGGCCGGGTCGCCGTCGTCGCAGTCGACGATCGACGTCATCGTCGGGGGATGACCCGGCGGCGGCTCCGCGCCGATGCAGACGGTGCCGGACGCGTACGTGGCGTACCCGTCGCCGTC
Source organism: Pseudomonadota bacterium (assembly GCA_023419875.1). GTDB lineage: Bacteria > Myxococcota > Myxococcia > Myxococcales > Anaeromyxobacteraceae > Anaeromyxobacter. Next base: position 1,237 of record JAEZXM010000543.1, read on the forward strand.
CGCGTCGCGGTACCAGTAGGAGAACTCCCGCCAGAGCCGGTGGTCGTGAGGCGCGCAGTCGCCGCCCGTGGAAAGCCAGCCCGCCGGAAGCGCGGCGCCGGTGCAGACCGGCTGCGCGGGTCCCCCGCCGACCCCGTCTCCGTCCTCGTCGGTGTAGCCGGGGAGCGACTGCCAGGCCTCGCTCCTCGTGTCGTCGCAGTCGTCCCGCGTCCCGTACGTGGTCGAGTGGCCCGGGGGCATGGTGTACCCACCGCATACCTGCCCCGGGGCGTAGACCGTGGCGTCATCGCCGTCGGCGTCCCGGTACCAATAGCTCCAGAGCCGGAACGCGGACGCATCTTCCGGCGCGCAATCGTCACCGGCCGAGGACCAGCCCGCGGGCTGGGCGCCGCCCGTGCAATGGTCCACCGCCGGGCCGGACCCCACGCCGTCTCCGTCCGCGTCGAGATGGCCTGCCACGGTGGCCCAGGCCGTGCCGTCGCCGTCGTCGCAATCCTGGCCGGCCGCGGTCGCGCCGTAACCAGGAGGGAGCGCCGCCCCCGAGCACACCAGTCCACCTTCCGCGGCCGTCCTGCCGTCGCCGTCCGCGTCCCGGAACGCGTACACGACCTCCCGCCAGCGCCCCTCGTCCTGCGGCGCGCAATCGTCGTCGGACCGCGACCAGCCGTCGGGCGGGAAGTCGCCGCTGCAGATGGTCTGCGGCGCCCCCGCCCCCACCGCGTCGCCGTCCTCGTCGAGGTACAGCTCCTCGTGCTGCCACCTCAGGCCATGGAGGTCGTCGCAGTCGCCCGCGATCGAGGCGTAGCCGTCGGGCGGCGTTGCGCTCGCGGTGCAGACCTCGACGAGCGGTTCCACGCCGCGGCCGTCGCCGTCGCGGTCTGCGTACAGCGAGACGGGCTGCCACACGTTCCTGTCGCTGTCGTCGCAGTCGTCCGCGGAGGTGGAGTAGCCGGCCGGAGTCTCCGCGCCCAGGCACAGGTCCACGGCTGCCCCGGCCCCATGGCGGTCGCCGTCGACGTCCGCGTATGCGGAGACGGGCCGCCACACGGCTGCATCGCGATCGTCGCAGTCCTCCGCGCGGCCGACGCCATCGCCATCCGCATCCGACGGAGGATCGGACGGGTCGCACGCGAGCGCGGCGAGCGCGAGGCCGAGGAGCCGCCAGCGCCAGGCGTTCATGGTGCGCACCGGCGCTACGGGTTCGCCAGCGAGAGGCGGCAGAACGCGTACGTGGTCGAGCCGAGATCGGCGATCCTTCCGCCTCTCACCCACACCTCGAGCCTGTACATCCCCGGCTTGCTCATGACGAGGTGCGCGGCACGCTCGCAGTGATCCACGGCCTGGGGGCTCGTCGTGCTTCCGTAGAGCGTCGCCTGGGTGGCGCCGGGGGCATCCGCGAGCACGCCCACCAGGACCAGGTAGGCCAGGTGCACGCGCGAGACCGAGTCGATCGTCGTGAACACGTGGGTCGGGGGCGTAGGCGAGACCTGCGCCTCCGAGGGTCCCGCCGCGGCGAGCCCGGCGACGACGAGCGCGATGCCGAGGAAACGCTTCATGTGCCGCCTCCGGATGCGAGAAGAGCTGGACGTGGGGACCACACCCTACAGCATTGGTGCACCGCTCGGCTCGATCCGTGACAGCGGGGGCACAACCTCGCGATTTCGGACGATGAACCGGTCTCTCTGCGGACCGCCACCGGTTCGGCATAGTATCGCCGCCCGAATGACGCCCCCCAGCACAGCCTCCGCTGCCACGGACCCCCGCGGACACGCCGTCGGCTTCGACAACGAGGCCTATCTCCGCGAGCAGACGCGCGCCATCCTCGAGCGCGTCGCGCGCTTCGGCCAGAAGCTCTACCTCGAGTTCGGCGGCAAGCTGCTCTACGACTTCCACGCCTCGCGCGTCCTGCCCGGCTTCGATCCCAACGTGAAGATGCGCCTGCTCCAGCAGCTCAAGGACCGGGCCGAGATCGTGCTGTGCATCTTCGCGGGCGACATCGAGCGGAAGAAGATGCGCGCGGACTTCGGCATCACCTACGACTCCGACGCGCTCAAGCTCATCGACGACCTGCGGGACTGGGACCTCGCGGTGCGCGCGGTCGTGATCACCCGCTTCGACGATCAGCCGGCGGCGACGCTCTTCAAGAACAAGCTCGAGCGCCGCGGCATCCGCGTGCACACGCACCGCGCCACCCGCGGTTACCCGACCGACGTGGACCAGATCGTCAGCGACCACGGATACGGGGCCAACTCCTTCATCGAGACGGAGAAGCCGCTGGTGGTCGTGACCGGGCCCGGGCCCGGGAGCGGCAAGCTCGCCACCTGCCTCTCGCAGCTCTACCACGAGCATCGACGCGGGGTGAACGCGGGCTACGCCAAGTTCGAGACCTTCCCGATCTGGAACCTGCCGCTGCACCACCCCGTCAACGTCGCCTACGAGGCCGCCACCGCGGACCTGGGCGACGTGAACATGATCGATTCCTTCCACCTCGAGGCCTACGGCGAGACGGCGGTCAACTACAACCGCGACATGCAGGCGTTCCCCGTCCTCTCCCGGATCCTGGCGCGCATCCTGGAGGACGGGTCGGTCTACCGGTCGCCCACCGACATGGGCGTGAACCGGGCCGGGTTCGGCATCGTGGACGACGCCGTCGTGCAGCGGGCCTCGGTGCAGGAGGTGATCCGCCGCTACTTCCGCTGTCTCTGCGAGTACGCGATCGGCGCGGCGACCAAGGAGAC
>JAEZXM010000092.1 GCA_023419875.1 Pseudomonadota bacterium
GAGGGGAGGCCACGGGCGCCCTCGGTCGGACGCGGGAGCGGCTGGGCTGCGGGCGGTGCGCCCTGCGGGACCGGCTGCGGGGACGGCGTGCGGCCCGGCGTGCGGGTGCCGTCGGTCGGAGGCGCGAGCTCCGACTGCGCGAGCGCGAGGGCGGGGACGAGGAGGATCGCGGCGAGGAGCGTACGCATGAGGTGCCTGAGGGGTCGGATCAGCGACCGCCGGTGATCGAGTATTCCTTCTGTACGGGCTGGCCCTGGTGCTCGATGTCGATGGTGACGCGGGAGGACTCGCGGAGCTTCGTGTAGAGCTCGAGCGCCTTCTCTGGAGAGTTGATCTCGTAGCCGTTGATCCGCTGGATCACGTCGCCATTCTCGATGCCGATGGCGGAGTAGAGCGACCCGGGCCGGATCGAGAACAGCTTGAACCCGTTCGCCACGCCGTTCTTGAACGACGGGACGATGCGGGCGTCCATGGCGATCTTGCTCATGTCGCTGAGGGTGGCGTCGATGACGGTCCGGTCGATCTCGTACCGGTTCGGCGCGACCGTGCGGACGCCGGCGACGGTGCTCGTGGGCTGCGGAACGGGGGCGGTGCCCACGCTGATCGGAGGGCTCGAGAACCCCTCGCCCGAGCTCGTGGCTTCCGACTCCACGTACTCCTTCGTCCCGCCGTTGCAGACGACGGCGACGAGGCGGAAGGCGTTGTGGGTGATGTCGTCCGGCGCGCGCAACCGGCGCAGCGCCAGGAACTTGGCCCCGCCCACCTCCTCGCCGACGCCGACCACGCGGGTCTCGCGGGTGTTGAGGTCGAGGAGGCTGGCGAGCGAGTGCTGCGGCCGCTCCGCGAGCACGCCCACGACGAGCGCGAGCCGGAGGTCCGACTTGACCGGCTCCGCGGCGGGGTCGTCGCAGTTCTGCGGGCGCACGGGCGCAGCCGCCTGCTCCTCGGGCTGGACCACCGCCGGAGGCTCGGTTCCGATGAGCCGGTAGAGCTTCTTGTCGTCCGGCTCTCCCGCCTGGGCGACGCGCGGCGGCGCGGGCGCCGGCGCGGAGAGGTTCGCCGTCGGACGCGGACGGATGCGCGCCCCCACGAGCGTGTTGACGATCCTCGCGGTGAACCACGCGCAGAGGAACAGGAACACCAGATTGGCCGTCCAGGCGTACTTTCGGAAGAACAGATCGAGCATGGGGGCAGGCCCAGGGAAGCGAGGCAGCAACCGACGTGCCACCCAGGACCGGGTCCAGCCACTTCCAACGTGGCGCGAGCACGCGGAAATCCCCGCGGCCCCGCGGCCCTCGTCCGCGCTCCACCGGGGCCGCTGCCATTCTGGCAACCCCTCCGTGCTGGCGTCGGCGGCTCCGACAATTTGGCATCCACGCTGGGTGCGGATCGCCCGAGCCGGTCGGCGGGGTCACTCGATCACAGGTCGAAGCGCGCGAGGTCGCGCTCGTGCACGCCGACGGCCGCGTCGTCAGGGCTCGCGCCCCTCCGTGCCGCCCGGCGTGGGCTCGACCAGCTTCCCCTCCTCGTCGCGATCCAGCTTCCGGTAGATCGTCCGGGCGGCGATGCCGAGGATCTGGGCGGCCAGGTTCTTGTCGCCCTGCGTCTGCCGCAGGGTCTCCCTGATGACGAGCCGCTCGACCTCGTCCATCGTGGTTCCGAGCGGCACGACCAGCGCCGATGGCCCCTGCTGCGGCCGCTCGGCGGCGCCCGGCCGCGCACGGATCGGCTCCGGCAGGTCGGCGACGTCGATGGTCTCGCCCCGGCAGAGGATCACGGCACGCTCCACGGCGTGGAGCAGCTCGCGGACGTTCCCGGGCCAGGCGTACGCCTCCAAAGCCCCGAGCGCACCGGGCGTGAACCCGACGACGCGTTTCGCGTTCTTCTCGGCCTCGCGCCGCAGGAACGCGTTGGCGAGGAGCGCCACGTCCTCGCGGCGCTCGCGCAGGGGCGGGAGGCGGAGCGAGACCACGTCGAGCCGGTAGAAGAGGTCCTCGCGGAAGCGGCCCGTCCGGACGTCGGCGCCGAGGTCGCGGTTGGTCGCGGCCACGACCCGCACGTCGACCTGGACGCTCTCCGTTCCGCCGACGCGCTCCAGCACGCCGTCCTGGAGGAACCGGAGCAGCTTCACCTGCAGTCCGAGCGGGAGCTCCCCGACCTCGTCGAGGAACAGGGTTCCCCCGCGCGCACGCTCGAAGCGGCCCTCCTTGCGGGCCACCGCCCCCGTGAAGGCGCCGCGCTCGTGGCCGAAGAGCTCGGACTCGAGCAGGCCCTCGGGGATCGCACCGCAATTGATCGGGACGAACGGCCCCGGTGCGCGCGGCGAGAGGTCGTGCACGAGGCGGGCGGCGAGCTCCTTTCCGGTCCCGCTCTCGCCGATGAGCAGCACGGTCGCGGACGTCGGCGCGACCTGGCGGAGCTCCTCCAGCACGGCCCGGAACGGCGGGGCGTCCCCGAGCAACCCTCCGCTGTCGCCCGGCGCGAGGGCGGTGAGCCGGGCCCGGAGGGCCTGGTTCTCGGCGACGAGCGATGCCCGCTCGAGCGCCTGCCGGACCGTCTTCACGATGGCGTGGCGCTTCACGGGCTTGGTGATGAAGTCGTAGGCCCCCTGCTTCATGGCCGCGACCGCCGACTCGACGGTGCCGTAGGCAGTCATGAGCACGACCTCGGTCCCGGGGGCCACGGTCCGCACGGCGCGGAGGAGCTCCTCGCCCGTCATCCCCGGCATCATGAGGTCCGTGACCACCACCGCGACCCGCTCGCGCCGGAGGACCTCCAGCGCCGCCGACCCAGTGGAGGCGACCGCCACCCTCCACCCCTCACGCTCGAAGATCTTCCCGAGCGACTCGAGGTTGGGGGCCTCGTCGTCGACGACGAGGATGAGCGGCGGCGCCGGGGCCACGGGAAGAGGATACGCGAAGCCGGCCTCGTCCGCCGCGGGCCTTCGTCGGACGCCGTGCAGGGCACGTCACTCGAGGCCGAGCGCCGCGCGGATCTCCGCCCCGAACAGGACGATCGCGCCGGCGGCGGCGAGGACCAGGAACGCGGTCACGAGCACGTACTCGCGAAGGCCTTCGCGGGACGGACCGCGCCCGCGAACGGGACCCCGTTCACCCTGGGCTCGTCGGAGGGTCACCGCGAATCCGGGAGGATCGCCGGCGGGAGCTACTCCGCCTTGCTTTCGGCCGCGGGGGGGGCCCGCGCCG
>JAEZXM010000272.1 GCA_023419875.1 Pseudomonadota bacterium
TCCTCGGCCCGGGCCCCGGGTGCGGGCGGCGGTCCGCCCGCCGCGCCCGGCTCGCCGGCGCGCGACGACACCAGGGAGATCCGCTCCACGAGCGGCACGACCTCCGGATCGGACGGCAGCTCGAGCCCGGCGTCCACGGCCTGGCGCAGGCGCTGGAGGAGCCGGCGCAGCACCGCGGTCGCGTCGAACACCGCCTCGAACACCTCGCCCTCGAGCGGCATCCGCTGGTCGCGGACGAGGTTCAACAGATTTTCCGTGGCGTGGGAGAGCGAGACGATCTCGGAGAGCTCCAGGAACCCGGCCACCCCCTTGATCGTGTGGAACACGCGGAAGAGGGCGTGGACCTTGTCGACGTCGGGGCCGCTCTTCTCGACCGCGAGCAGCACCTCGTCCGCCCGCGCCAGGCCCTCGCCGCTCTCGCCCAGGAAGTCGCCGATGAGCTCGACGATCTCGGGATCGCGCCGGGCCGAGGCCGGCGGCTTCGTCTGTGCACGGGGAGCCGCCGCGCCTTCCTCGCCGAGCAGCGCGCCGACCCGTGCGACCGCCGCGGCGGCGCCGGTCTTCGACCGGAGCGCCTTCGCCAGGGCCTGGGCCTCGTACGCGAGGGCGCCGGAGAGCGCGCCCTCCTTCCGGGCCTTCTCGAGCGCCTTGCCGAGCTCGCGCACGGACACAGGGTGAACTACGTCCGCAACCACCGCCGCGGCCGCGAGCGCGGCCAGGAGCTCCGGTGCCTTGGGACCCGCCGGCATTCCCGCCTCCTCCTCGTCTCCGCCCGGCGTGGTCTTGCAGTAGACGTGCCCGGTGCTCCGCGCGCATCCCGAGTGGTTTCCGCCGTGTCCGCGCCCTTCCGCGCGTTCCGCGGGGCCGGGTAGGTGTGTCGTCCACAGGGGCACCCGGCAACCTGGGTCGCGGGAGACACTCCGGCGCCACCCATGCGCCGCACGCCCCCGCGTCTCACGGGAGCCGGCGCGATGCAACCGCTCCGCTGGTCGGCGCGAATCGAAGAACGGCGGGCCCGTGTGGGCCCGCCGCTCCTCACGTCACAGACCGACTGGTGTCACTACCAGTAGTAGAGGCTCGCCCACGGGTACGTGCCGGCCGTGATGGTGAAGTACGTGTACCCGTCGGACCACTTCGCGAGCGGGAACGGCCCCGCGCCGCAGGTGCCCGTGGCGGCGCCGCCGTTCACGCTCACCGTCCGGCCGGCGAAGTTGGAGCATCCCCACCCGGCCACGTTCGCGGAGGTGCGCAGGCACACCGCGCCGGTGTCGTTGAAGTTCCCGCTCTGACCGCCGGTGATGGTCCTGGGGTTCGCACACGGGGTCGTGGTGGTCGAGGTGGCGAACGTGGCGGTGACGGAGTGACCTCCGGACACGGTGATCACGCACGTCGCCGCGGTGCCCGTGCAGGCACCGCTCCACCCGCCGAACGTCGAGCCCGTCGCCGGGGTGGCGGTCAGCGTCACCACGGTGCCCATCGCGTACATGGCGCTGCACGTCGACCCGCAGTTGATGCCGCCCACGTTCGACGTGACCGTGCCGCCGCCGGAGCCGGCCTTGGCGACGGTGATCGCGGCATCGCTCACCGTGCCCTGGAACGTCGCCGTGACCGACTGGGCCGCGGTCATCGTGGTGGAGCAGGTCGCGGACGTCCCGGTGCAGGCACCGCTCCAGCCCGCGAAGGTCGAGCCGCTCGCCGGAGCCGCCGTCAGGGTGACGGTGGTGCCGCTCGCGAAGGTCGCGCTGCACGTCGATCCGCAGTTGATGCTCGGCCCGGTGACGGTCCCGCTCCCGGATCCCGTCTTGCTCACCGTGAGCGCGTAGCTCGTCCCGGTGCTCGAGGCGACGGTGATGCCGCTGACCTTGGGGTTGTCCACGCCGCTGCCGCGGGCGAACTGGATCACCACCTGGCCGTTCGCGTTGGCCGTGGTCTCGAACGTCCGGGAGACGGCCTTGTTGGCGCCGCCCGCAGCCGCGAGGACGTCGAAGCCGCTGAGCACCGCGGTGCCGTTGATGGACACGTTGAAGGTGCGCTGGCCGGCCGAGCTCCAGTAGATCTCGGCGAAGTAGAGGGTGACCGTCTGCGCGCTCCCCGCGGTGAAGCCGGGAATGGTGTAGGTGAAGTCGCCCCACCGCTCGCTCTGGAAGACGGCCTGGGGGACCGAGCCGGTGATGAGCGAGGTGTCGATCGTCGCGCTCCCGGAGTACGTGTTGCCGCCGGAGAAGTTGACGTCGGCGACGAAGGACCCGCTGGCGGATCCACCGGAGTTGATGGAGATGGCGCCGCCGACCGAGCCGCCATTGAACGCGGCCTGGACCGTGCGGGCGGCCGTCATCGTCACCACGCAGGATCCCGTGCCGGTGCAGCCGTTGCTCCACCCGTCGAAGGTCGAGCCGGCGGCGGCCGTCGCGGTCAGGGTGACCGACGTGCCGCTCGCGATGTTCGCCGAACACGTCGAGCCGCAGTTGATGCCGCCGGCGCTGGAGGTGACCGTGCCGCTGCCGGTGCCGGACTTCGTGACCTTCAGCGCGAAGCTCGTGACGCCAGAGGTGTTGAAGGTGGCCTGGACGGT
>JAEZXM010000273.1 GCA_023419875.1 Pseudomonadota bacterium
GGGATGAGCCGCGGCGGCGCGGGCGGCGGATCTTCTGCGGGCGGCGCGCCCGCGGCCGCGCCCGCGGGTGGCGGCGGCATGTCCTCCGGCATGTGAACCAAAGGTGAACGCAATGACCTCCGAGAACACGAACTCCCTCCCTCCGCGGCGCCGCTTCGGCGCCGGCTCGCTGATCCTCGTGGCGCTGATCTCCGCCGGGCTCGCCCTGGGTGGGAACGCGGCCCTCCAGCGGTTCGGCCACGACCACGAGGGTGAAGGCGCGACGGCGGCGGCGAAGGAGACGTGGCAGTGCCCCATGCACCCGTCGATCGTCCAGGACCACCCGGGGAAGTGCCCGATCTGCGGGATGGACCTCGTGAAGCTCGAGGCCGCCGCGCCGAGCGCAGGGGGTGAACGGAAGGGCGAGCGGAAGATCGTCTACTACAAGCACCCGCACGATCCGGAGCGGGTCTCGCACGAGCCCATGAAGGACGAGATGGGCATGGACTACGTCCCGGTCTACGCCGACGAGGTGGGCGGCGGCGCGCCCGCGGCGCACGGGCCCGAAGGGCTCGCCACGGTGAACATCGACCCCGCCCGCCAGCAGCTCATCGGGCTCCGCACCGCCCCGGTGGAGAAGGGAGCGGTGGGCGGAGCCTGGCGGACCGCCGGGCGCGTGGCGGTGGACGAGACCCGCGTCCACCACGTGAACCTCAAGGTGGGCGGCTACGTCACCCACTCCCACGCCGAGTTCGTGGGCCAGCCGGTGAGGAAGGGCGAACCGCTCTTCTCCTTCTACAGCCCGGAGCTGCTCGCGGCGCAGGAGGAGTACCTCCTCGCCCTCCGCACGCGCGACCGGCTCCGCCAGGGCGGGGCCTCCGCGGACGGCGACGCGCTGGTCGAGTCGGCGCGGCGCAAGCTCGAGCTCTGGGACGTGTCGCCCGCGGCGATCGAGCGGCTGGAGAGGTCCGGCAAGCCGGTGAAGGACGTGACGTTCCACGCGCCCGCGAACGGCGTCGTCACCAAGCGCGACGCGATCCCGGGCATGCGCGTCGAGGCGGGCGCGATGCCCATCGAGATGGTGGACCTCTCGCGCGTGTGGGTGGTCGCCGACGTCTACGAGAGCGAGGTGCGGCACGTGAAGCTCGGGATGGAGGCGACGCTCTCGCTCAAGGCGTACCCGAACCGCACGTTCAAGGGACGGGTGACGTTCATCGCCCCGCAGCTCGATCCCCGCTCGCGGACGGTCGCCGTCCGGCTCGAGTTCCCGAACCCCACCGGCGAGCTCAAGCCGGAGATGTTCGGCGAGGTGACGTTCCGCAGCGCCGGGCGCGAGGGCCTGCGCATCCCGGGCGACGCGGTGATCGACTCCGGCACCGAGACGGTGGTGTTCGTGGCGCTCGGCGACGGCAAGTTCGAGCCGCGCCAGGTGAAGCTCGGCGACTCGGACGGCTCGTTCGTCGAGGTGGTGGAAGGGCTCGCCGACGGCGAGCAGGTCGTCACCCGGGCGAACTTCCTCATCGACTCCGAGTCGCGGCTCAAGGCGTCGCTCGCGGCGATGAACGGTTCGAGGACGGGAACTGAGCCATGATCAAGGCGATCATCCGCTTCTCCGCCGAGAACCGGTTCCTCGTCATCGCCGCGACCATCGCCGCCCTCGCGGGCGCCTGGTGGTCGATGAAGAGCATCCCCCTCGACGCCCTGCCCGACCTCTCGGACACGCAGGTGATCGTCTACTCGAAGTGGGACCGGAGCCCCGACATCATCGAGGACCAGGTGACGTACCCGATCACCGCGGCGCTCCTCGGCGCGCCGAAGGTGAAGGCGATCCGCGGGTTCTCGGACTTCGGGTTCAGCTACGTCTACGTCATCTTCGAGGACGGGACGGACATGTACTGGGCGCGGAGTCGCGTCCTCGAGTACCTGTCCAAGATCCAGGCCCAGCTCCCGGAGGGCGTCCAGACCGAGCTCGGTCCGGACGCGACCAGCGTCGGCTGGGTGTTCCAGTACGCGCTCGTGGACCGGACCGGCCGGCACACCTCGGACGAGCTGCGCACGCACCAGGACTGGTTCGTACGCTATGCCATCCAGAGCGTGCCCGGCGTCTCCGAGGTGGCGACGGTCGGGGGGCAGGTCCGGCAGTACCAGGTGACGGTCAACCCCAACGCGCTCGCCTCGTACAAGATTCCGCTCCAGCGGGTCATCCAGGCGGTGAAGAGCGGCAACAACGACGTCGGCGGGCGGCTCGTCGAGCTCTCCGGCCGCGAGTACATGGTCCGCGGCCGCGGCTACGTGAAGAGCGTCGCCGACATCGAGAACCTGGTGCTCCGCGCGGAGGGTGGCACGCCGGTGAAGGTGAAGGACGTGGCCACCGTCGCGCTCGGCCCCGAGCTGCGCCGCGGCGTCGCCGACCTCGACGGCGAGGGCGACGTCGTCGGCGGCATCGTGGTGATGCGGCAGGGCGAGAACGCCCTGAACGTGATCGAGCGGGTGAAGGAGAAGCTCGAGGAGCTGAAGCCCTCGCTGCTGGAAGGCGTCGAGGTCGTCACCACCTACGACCGGTCGGAGCTCATCGGCCAGGCGATCGAGACGGTGACGCACAAGCTCGTAGAGGAGATCATCATCGTCTCGCTGATCATCCTCATCTTCCTCTGGCACTTCCCCTCGGCGTTCATCCCCATCGTCACCATCCCGGTCTCGGTGGCCCTGGCCTTCATTCCCATGAAGCTCATGGGCCTCAACGCGAACCTCATGTCGCTCGCGGGGATCGCCATCTCCATCGGCGTGCTGGTGGACGGCGCGATCGTGGAGGTCGAGAACGCCTACAACAAGATCCACCACTGGATCAAAGACGGGAAGAAGGGCGACTTCCACAAGGTCCGCCTGGAGGCGCTCCTCGAGGTCGGCCCGGGCGTCTTCTTCTCGCTGCTCGTCATCGCCGTCGCCTTCCTGCCGGTGTTCACGCTCGTGGACCAGGAGGGCCGGCTCTTCCGCCCGCTGGCCTGGTCCAAGAACCTGGCCATGGCGATCGCCGCGTTGCTGGCGATCACCCTCGACCCGGCGATGCGGATGCTCTTTGCCCGCATCGAGCCGTTCCGGTTCCGGCCGCGGTTCCTCTCGAGGGTGGCGACCTCGACGCTGGTCGGGACGTATTACTCGGAGGAGCGGCACCCGGTCTCGCGCTTCCTCCACCGGCTGTACGAGAGGCCGTGTCGCCTCGTGGTGAAGCACCCGCGGACGACCATCCTTGCGAGCCTCGCGCTCGTGCTCACCACCATCCCCGTCTACATGCAGCTCGGCTCCGAGTTCATGCCGCCCCTCCGGGAGGGGACGATCCTCTACATGCCGAGCGCGGTCGAGCCGGGCATGTCCGTGGCCGAGGCGCAGAACGCGCTCCAGGTGCAGGACAAGATCCTGCGCACCTTCCCCGAGGTGGAGCGCGTGTTCGGCAAGGCCGGCCGCGCCAACACCTCCACCGACCCGGCGCCGTTCACGATGATGGAGACCACCGTCATCTTGAAGCCGGAGTCGGCGTGGCGCGAGAAGCCGCGGTGGTACTCGTCCTGGGCGCCGGAGTGGCTCAAGTCCGGGCTCCGGCCCTTCTGGCGCGACCGGATCACGCACGAGGAGCTCGAGGGCGAGATGAACCAGGCGCTCCAGCTCCCCGGGATCTCCAACGCGTGGACGATGCCGATCAAGGGCCGGCTCGACATGCTCTCCACCGGCATCCGCACGCCGGTCGGCATCAAGATCATGGGCAAGGACCTCGGCACGGTGGAGCGGCTCGCGAAGGACGTGGAGGCGGCGGTCATGCAGGTGCCCGGGACGCGGAGCGCCTACGCCGAGCGCGTGGCCGGCGGCTGGTTCCTCGACTTCGAGCTGAAGCGCGACCAGCTCGCCCGCTATGGCCTCTCGGTGGACGACGCCAACATGATGGTCATGACCGCCGTCGGCGGCGACAACCAGAGCGTCACCGTCGAGGGCCGAGAGCGCTACGGCATCAACGTCCGGTACGCCCGCGACTACCGCGAGGATCTCGCCTCGCTCCGGCGCGTGCTCCTGCCGCTGCCGAACGGCGAGGGCCAGATCCCGATGGAGGAGATCGCGGACGTGAAGCTCGTCCAGGGCCCCTCGATGATCCGCGACGAGAACGGATTCCTCGCCGGCTACGTGTACGTGGACTTCGACACCTCGAAGATCGACGTCGGCAGCTACGTGGCGAGCGCCAAGGAGGCGGTGAAGGCGGTACCCTTCCCGCCGGGCTACGCGCCCACCTGGAGCGGCCAGTACGAGAACATGGAGCGGGTGAAGGAGCGCCTGAAGCTCATCGTCCCGCTCACGCTCGTCCTCATCTTCGGGCTGCTGTACCTGAACACGAAGAGCGCCTTCAAGGCGTCGCTGGTCATGCTGGCCGTGCCGTTCTCGGCAATCGGGGCGGTCTGGCTGCTGTGGATGCTCGACTACAACATGTCGATCGCCGTCTGGGTGGGGCTCATCGCCCTCATGGGCCTCGACGCGGAGACGGGGGTCTTCATGCTCCTCTTCCTCGACCTCTCGCACGACGAGGCGAAGCGGAAGGGGCTCCTCCGCACGCGCGGCGACCTCGTCGAGGCGATCGTGCACGGCGCGGTGAAGCGCGTGCGGCCCAAGGCGATGACGGTCTTCGCCGCGATGATGGGGCTGTTGCCGATCATGTGGTCCACCGGCACCGGCGCGGACCTCATGAAGCGGATCGCCGCGCCGATGGTGGGCGGGCTCGTGACGAGCTTCCTCCTCGAGCTGCTCGTCTACCCGGCGGTCTACTTCCTCTGGAAGAAGAAGGAGGTCTCGGACGACGAGGGCGTCACGCCCGCGCTGGCGGCGTGACCGTGTTGCTCCGCCCGCGCGACGCAGGAGTGGAGACATGGACCATTCCCATCGGCCGGGCGCACCTCCGGAGCACGAGCACCGCGGGCAGGACGCGGCGGACAAGCACGCCGGGCACAGCGTCGCGATGTTCCGGACGCGCTTCTGGGTCGCGCTGCTCCTGACGATCCCGACCGTCCTCTGGGGCCACATGTTGCCCGCCGCGACCGGCTGGCACGCTCCCGCGTTCCCGGGGTCCGCGTGGCTCCCGCCGATCCTGGGCACGGCGGTATTCGTCTCCGGCGGGGTCCCCTTCCTCCGGGGAGCGGTGCGGGAGCTGAAGCTCCTCAGGCCCGGGATGATGACGCTCATCTCGCTCGCCATCGGCGTCGCCTTCGTGTTCAGCGCGGCGGTGACCCTCGGCTATCCCGGGATGCCGCTGTGGGAGGAGCTGGCGACCCTCGTGACCGTGATGCTCCTCGGTCACTGGATCGAGATGCGCTCCATCACCCAGGCGCGGGGGGCGATCGGCGAGCTCGCCAAGCTCATCCCGCGATCGGCGACGCGCCTCAGGGGAGACCGCGAGGAGGAGGTGCCCGTCTCGGCGCTCGCCGCGGGGGACCTCGTCCTCGTGCGCCCCGGCGCCAGCGTCCCCGCGGACGGGGTGGTCCGGTCCGGCGAGAGCGCCGTGGACGAGGCGATGATCACCGGAGAGTCGCGGCCGGTCGGGAAACGCCCCGGAGACCGGGTCATCGCAGGGACCGTGAATGGCGCGGGCGCGCTGCGGGTCGAGATCGCGCGCGTCGGGCAGGGCACGGTGCTCGCCGGCATCATGCGCCTCGTCGAGTCGGCTCAGAGCTCCCGATCCCGTGCCCAGGCGCTGGCGGACCGCGCCGCCTTCGCGCTCACGATCGTGGCGCTCGCGGCCGGTGCTTTCACCGGAATCGCCTGGCTGCTCGCGGGAGCGACGGGCGCCTACACCGTCGAGCGGATCGTGACCGTGCTCGTCATCGCCTGCCCGCACGCGCTCGGGCTCGCGATCCCGCTGGTGGTCGCGATCTCGACCACCGTCGGCGCCCGCTCCGGCCTGCTCGTGCGCGATCGCCGTGGCCTGGAGGAGGCGCGGCGGCTCGAGGTGGTCGTCTTCGACAAGACCGGAACGCTCACCCTGGCCGAGCACCGGGTGGTGGCGTCTCATGCGTCGGGCACGCTCCCGGCCGACGACGCGCTCCGGGTGGCCGCCGCCGTCGAGCGGAGCTCCGAGCATCCCGTCGCCCGCGCGATCGTGCGCAGCGCGCGCGAGCGCAACCTGGCGGTCCCGGACGCGAGCGCGTTCCAGGCCATCCCCGGACACGGCGCAGAGGCGCGCGTCGACGGACGCCTCTGGCAGGTGGGCGGCCCGAACCTCCTGCGGCGCGACGGCGTGGAGCGCTCGCCGCAGCTCGAGGCGTTCGCCGCCGCCGCCGCGGAGCGCGGCGAGGCCGTCGTCTACCTGGTCGGTGCGGGTCGCGCGGAGGCCGCGTTCGCCGTGGCGGACGCCGTTCGCCCGGAATCCCGGGAGGCGGTCGAGGCCCTGCGTGCGGAGGGCGTCGAGGTGGTCATGCTCACCGGGGATGCTCGGGCCGTCGCGAACGCCGTCGCGGCGCAGCTCGGGATCGAGCGCACGTTCCCCGAGGTCCTCCCCGAGCGGAAGGCCGAGGTCATCCGGGAGCTCCAGCGCGGGGGCCGGCGCGTGGCGATGGTCGGCGACGGCGTCAACGACGCTCCCGCGCTCGTCACCGCGGACGTGGGGATCGCCATGGGCGCGGGCACCGACGTCGCGGTCGAGGCCGGCGACGTCGTCCTCGTCCGCAGCGATCCGCGCGACGTGCCGCGCATCCTGCGCCTCTCCCGGGTCACCTATCGGAAGATGATCCAGAACCTCTTCTGGGCCGCCGGCTACAACGTGGTCGCGATCCCCCTCGCGGCCGGCGCCCTCGCGGCGCAGGGCTTCGTCCTGGCGCCCGCCGTCGGGGCGCTCCTGATGTCCGCGAGCACGGTGGTCGTTGCCGTCAATGCGCAGCTCCTCCGTCGCGCTCGGCCGTGATCGAGCCGCCCACCGGAGGGTGGCTCTCGTGGAAGTCCCCGTGCGCGCGTTCCGCCGGTTGTGCAGGCCCTCCCGCCCGGCTAGCCTTCCGGCCCGGAGGAGCGGAGCACATGCTCGAGCGCATCGGGATCTCGCTGGAGGACGAGCTGCTGGCGCGGTTCGACCGTCTCATCGAGGAGAAGGGCTACGTGAACCGCTCGGAGGCGATCCGCGATCTCATCCGCGACGCGCTGGTGCAGCGAGAGTGGTCCCTGTCCGAGGGACGCGAGGAGCGCGTGGCGGTGGTGACCCTGGTCTACGACCACGACGCGACGAGCCTCGCGCACAAGCTCGCCCACGTGCAGCACGAGAACCACAAGGCGGTGGTCTCGGCCCTCCACGTGCACCTCGACGCGCACAACTGCCTCGAGGTCCTGGTGCTCCGCGGCCGCGGCCGCGACGTGATGGCCATGGGCGAAGGGCTCATCAGCACCAAGGGCGTGAAGTACGGGAAGCTCGTGCCCGCCACCACCGGCCAGCAGCTCCGCTGAGAGGCGACCATGCGCTCGATGGGGCGGCTCGGGACCCTCGGCGAGCTCGCGACCCGGGACACCCCGGCCGCGCGCCTCGACGCGCGGGTGAAGGTGCTCGCGACGCTCGCCTACGTGGCGGTGGTGGCGAGCTTCGGCCGGCACGAGCTCCTCCGCCTCGCCCCGCTCGCCACCTTCCCGATCGCGCTCGCCGCGCTCGGCGACGTGCCCCTGCGCGCCCTGGTCCGGCCGCTCCTCCTCGCCTCGCCCTTCGCGCTCGGCGTCGCCGCCTTCGAGCCGTTCCTCGATCGAACTCCGGTCCCCCTCGGCGGCGTCGCCGTCTCCGCCGGCGTGCTCGCGTTCGCCACCATCCTCGCGAAGTTCGTGCTCTCGCTCTCGGCCGCGCTCCTGCTCGTTGCCACCACCGGCTTCGACCAGGTGTGCGTGGCGCTGCGCCACCTGGGGGCGCCGCGGGCCCTCGTGGCCCAGCTCCTCCTCACGCACCGGTACCTCTTCGTCCTCTCCGCCGAGACGTCGCGTTCGCTGCGGGCCCACGCGCTCCGCGCGCCGGGCCGTTCCCGCCCCACCCTCCGCGTCGCGGGGACGATGCTCGGCGCGCTCCTCGTCCGTGCCATGGCCCGCGCCGAGCGCGTCCACACCGCGATGCGGTGCCGCGGCTTCGGCGGCGATCTCCCGCTCGTCCGCCGCGCGAGGCCCGGACGCGCGGACGCCATCTTCGCCGCGGCCACGGCGGCGCTGCTCGTCGTGGCGCGGGTCCAAGACGTCCCGGCGCTCTTCGGCGCCGTCCTCCCGGGAGGTCCAGGGTGAGCCATCACCTCGTGGCGGTCACCGACGTTCACTACGAGTACCCGGACGGAACCCCCGCCCTGCGCGGCGTGAGCTTCACCCTGCACCACGGCGAGTCGCTCGGGCTCGTGGGCGCGAACGGCGCCGGCAAGTCCACGCTGCTGCTGCTGCTCGCCGGCGTCCTCTTCCCGGACCGCGGCGCGGTGCGCGTCGGCGACTGGCCGGTCACGCCGGCGACGCTGCCCAGCGTCCGTCGCTCGCTGGGGATGGTGTTCCAGGATCCGGACGACCAGCTCTTCATGCCGACCGTCGAGGACGACGTCGCCTTCGGCCCGCTGCACCTCGGGCTCCCGCCGGACGAGGTGCGGGCCCGCACCTCGGCCGCGCTCGCGCGCGTGAACGCGGCGCACCTCGGCCCGCGGCCGCCGCACCGGCTCTCGGGGGGCGAGAAGCGGGCGGTGTCGATCGCCACCGTGCTCGCGATGAGCCCGGCCGTGCTGGTGATGGACGAGCCCAGCGCCGGCCTCGACCCCGCCTCGCGCCGCGCCGTCGTCGATCAGCTCCGGGAGTTCGAGCACACCAAGATCGTGGCGAGCCACGACCTCGACCTCGTGTACGACGTCTGCCGCCGGACGGTCGTGCTCGTGGGCGGGACCGTCGCCGCCGACGGCCCCACCGCGGAGGTGCTGGCGCGCCGGGACGTGCTCGCGTCGGCGCGCCTCGAGCCGCCGCTCCGGCTGCAGGGTTGCCCCCGGTGCGGAGCGGGGTGAGGCGGGCCTCGTCTACTCGACCTTCACCTTCGAGAAGAACTCGGGCCCGAGCGCCGGCGGCTCGGGGGTGCTGTAGCTCACGGCGGCGGTGTAGTCCCAGCCGTCCTTGTAGTAGAGCCAGGCCTCGACCTTCGTGGTGCGCCGCGTCTCGCGCCACCTCACCGGGAAGCCGTCGACGTTGATGATCTCGCCGTTCGGGATCTGATCCGCGTACTCCCGCGCCTCCGCGAGGCTCTTCTCGGGCGTCGAGTCGCTGCCCTTGTCCACGCTCTCGAGCCGCCACTCGCTCCCGTCGGTGGTGGTGCACTTGACGACGTTGGTGTTCGCCACCTTCTGCGGCTTGCAGGGGAACTGGAGGGAGACGGGGCCTTCCTTGTACTCGGTCCAGGTCGGCTTGGAGCTGCAGCCGGCCAGTGCCACGGCGAACACGGCGAGGTACATGAGCTTGGACATGCGCGGAGTCTCCGGCGGATGGAGTCGAATCGGGGATTCGGGCGGTAGCCTAGCACCGTTCGGCGCGCACGGGGATGGCCGAGGGCGCCGCCTCGACGCTTCGGCGTCCCGCGTTCTCCCGACGCGAAAGCGCTCAGCGGGTCGCCGGTTTCGCCGCCGGCGGGAACCCGGCCTCGGAGCCGCCCAGCAGGGCGGGCAGCCGCTTCCAGGCGCCCGCCTCCGGCCCGGCCGGCTCCCATCGCGCGAACCATGATCGCTTCCGCTGCGCCTCCTCGACCTCCCAGCCGAGGAGCGCGAGCCGCGCCGCGAGCGTCTCGCCCGCGATCCCCTGGCGCGCCACCGCGGAGAGCGCCGCGAGGTGCCGCAGGCAGACCCCGTGCGCCCGCTGGTACGTCTCGGCGAGTCCCCGGTCGCGAAGGGCCGCCTCGACGAGCGCTCCCGCGCGCGTGCCCGCGGCACGGCCGACGTCGCACGCGCGGCAGGCCCGGTTTCCGAGCAGGTGGGTGAGCGCCGCGCTCCGGTCGATGACTGCGCCGCCCGGACCGCGCGCGCCGTACATCGCGCTCACGTACCGGCCCAGCGCGCTGGACCACTCCGCCGCGAGCCCGGCCGCGACCCGGACGGCGGCGGCCGGATCGAGGACGTGGAGCACGCCGAGATGAGCCGCGCAGAGCCGCAGCTCGAAGGGCTCGAGCTCGGGGCCGGTGGCGATCCAGCGGAGCGCCCCGTGCACCGCCTCGCGCTCCGCCACGCAGCACGGACAGGCATCGAGGGCGAGGACCTCCGCGGCCCAGTCGCGGAGCGCGGGTCCCCTGGTCCGAATGTCCGGCAGCGCCGAGCCCCGGAGCAGCTCGGCCCGGGCGGCGGCGTCCTCGTCGCGGCCGCGCAGGCGCACGACGAGCGTCTCGCCCGCGTCGCCGAGCGCCTGGAGGCCCAGCTCCGCGAGGCGGAGCGCCGGGC
>JAEZXM010000342.1 GCA_023419875.1 Pseudomonadota bacterium
GGTCGCGGCCGGGCCGCGGCAGCCGGCGGTCGTCCACGCGCTCGCCGCGGCGCTGAACGACGCGCTCGGGAACACGGGCGCGACCGTCCGCTACCGCGCCTCGGCGCTGCTCGATCCGGAGGCCGGCCCCGCGGACCTCGCCGCGCTCGCGCGGGAGCTCGCGGCCGGCGCCGTGGACACGCTCGTGGTCACCGCCTGGAATCCGCTCTACACAGCCCCCGCCGACCTCGACCTGCGGGCCGCGTTCGGCAAGGTGCGGGAGCGGATCGTGCTCGCGCTCCGGCCGGACGAGACCTGGGCCGCCGCCACCTGGCGCGTGGCCGCGACCCATCCGCTCGAGGCGTGGGGGGACCTGCGCGCCCGCGACGGCACGGCCTCGATCGTGCAGCCGCTCATCGCGCCGCTGCGCGAGACGATCTCCGAGGTGGAGCTCCTCGCGGGCTTCGTCGACCAGGGCGACCGCGGCGGACACGCCGTGGTCCGCGAGGGCTGGCGGGCCCGCGCCGGCGACGCCGGGTTCGACCTCCGGTGGAACGGCTGGCTGGCGGCGGGCGTCGTCGCCGGCTCGGCCTTCCCCGACGAGACCGCGACGCTCGACGCCGGCCGCGTCACCGCCGCGCTCCGCGAGGCGCGCTCCACGGGTGGCGGGATCGAGATCGGCTTCGCCCTCGATTACAGGGTCCGCGACGGGCGCCAGCTCGACAACGCGTGGCTCCAGGAGCTGCCGGATCCGGTGACGAAGCTGACCTGGGACAACGCCGTCCAGCTCTCGCCGGCGACGGCGAGGCGGCTCGGGCTCGCGACGAAGGACGAGGTGGAGATCTCGATCGGCGGCCGGAAGGTGACCGGCGGCGCGCTGATCGTCCCCGGCCACGCCGACGACGCCGTCACGCTGCCGCTCGGCTACGGCCAACGCGTCGCGGGCCCGGTCGGGAAGGGCACCGGGTTCGACGCCTACGCGCTCCGCACCGTGGCCGCGCCGTGGCTCGCGCCCGGCGGCTCGCTCCGGAGGACCGGCGGGAAGGTCGAGCTCGTCACCACCCAGGAGCACTTCGACATGGAGGGGCGGTACATCGCCCCCGCCTACGCCGCGTCCGAGCTCGCCGAGAAGCACGAGGAGCTCGAGCACCACCGCGGCGACCTGCCGACGATCCATGCGCCCGTGGACTACTCGAAGCAGGAGTACTCCTGGGGCATGGCCATCGACCTCTCGCGCTGCATCGGCTGCGGCGCGTGCACGCTCGCCTGCCAGGCCGAGAACAACATCCCCACCGTCGGCAAGGCGCAGGTGGCGAGGAGCCGCGAGATGCACTGGCTCCGCGTCGATCGCTACTTCGAGGGCGACCTCGAGGAGCCCGCCTCCGTCTCGCAGCCGCTCGGCTGCGTCCACTGCGAGACCGCGCCCTGCGAGTACGTATGCCCGGTGAACGCCACCGTGCACTCGGAGGAGGGGCTGAACCAGATGGTCTACAACCGGTGCGTCGGGACCCGGTACTGCTCCAACAACTGCCCGTACAAGGTCCGCCGGTTCAACTGGTTCGACTTCCACGACCGGTCGTCGCCCACGATCCGGATGCTCCACAACCCGGACGTCACCGTCCGCGCGCGCGGCGTCATGGAGAAGTGCACCTACTGCGTGCAGCGCATCGAGCGGGCCCGCAACCTCCACGGCGCGAGCGGCGGGAAGATCGCCGGGGACGAGGTCCAGTCGGCCTGCCAGCAGGCCTGTCCGACCCAGGCGATCGTCTTCGGGAACCTGAACGACCCGGAGTCCACCGTCGCCCGTCGCCACCGCGACGACCGCCGCTTCGACCTCCTGCACGAGCTCGGCACGCGGCCCCGCACCGCCTACCTCGTGCAGCTCCGCAACCCGAACCCCGAGCTGGCATGAGCACCGTCCCCGAGACCGTCCCGGCCAGGGACCCGCTGGAGACCGCCCCGGTGCTGGTGGGACGGCCCGACGATCGCTCGTTGACCGAGAGCCTGCTCCGGCCGGTGGCGGAGCCGCCGCGCAAGGGCTGGAAGGCGATGATGGGCCTCCTCGCGCTCGGCGTGGGGCTCTGGCTCGTCTGCCTCTACAAGGTGATGTTCCAGGGGATCGGCGTATGGGGGAACAACATCCCCGTCGGCTGGGCCTACGACATCACCAACTTCGTCTGGTGGATCGGCATCGGTCACGCCGGGACGCTGATCAGCGCCATCCTGCTCCTCTTCCAGCAGCGGTGGCGCACCTCGATCAACCGGTTCGCCGAGGCGATGACGCTCTTCGCGGTGGCGATGGCAGGCATCTACCCCATCATCCACCTCGGGCGGCCGTGGCTCTTCTGGTGGCTCGTCCCGTACCCCTCGACCACGCAGATGTGGCCGAACTTCAAGAGCGCGCTCCCCTGGGACGTGTTCGCGATCTCCACCTACGCGACCGTCTCGGTCCTGTTCTGGTACCTCGGGCTCATCCCCGACCTCGCCACCGCGCGGGACGCCGCCACGAGCCGCGCCAAGCGGATCGCGTACGGCATCTTCTCCTTCGGCTGGCGCGGGTCGGCGCGCCACTGGCAGCACTGGCGGATCGGCTACCTGCTCCTCGCCGGTCTCTCGACGCCGCTCGTCCTCTCGGTGCACACGATCGTCTCCTTCGACTTCGCCATCGGCCTCATCCCGGGCTGGCACACGACGATCTTCCCGCCGTACTTCGTCGCCGGCGCGATCTTCAGCGGCATGGCGATGGTGCTCACGCTGATGATCCCGGCCCGGAAGGTGTTCGGGTTCGAGCACGTGGTCACGCCGCGCCACCTCGACAACATGGCGAAGCTGACGCTCGCCACCGGGCTCATGGTCTCCTACGGCTACGCGATGGAGTGGTTCATCGCCTGGTACTCGGGGAGCGAGGCGGAGCTCTTCGCCTTCGTGAACCGCGTCACCGGCCCGTACCAGCTCGTCTACGCGATGCAGATCTTCTGCAACGTGGTCGCGCCGCAGGCGCTCTGGTTCCCCAAGGTGCGCCGGAACGTGGCCGCGCTCTTCGTCATCGCGGTGCTCGTCAACTTCGGCATGTGGGCCGAGCGGTTCGTGATCATCGCCGTCTCCCTCCACCGGGACTTCATCCCCTCCTCCTGGTCGATGTACAGCCCGACCTGGGTGGACTGGGGGACGCTCTTCGGGTCCATCGCCACCTTCGGCTTCCTGTTCATGCTGTTCCTGAAGTTCGTCCCGGCGATCCCGATCTCCGAGGTGAAGGAGCTCCGGCGCGAGCTCGAGCACGAGGACCACCACGCCGGCGCGGCCGCGCAGGGAGGCCACCGATGAGCACCGTGCTGGGCGAGTTCGCGGACGACCGCGCCCTCCTCGCCGCGGCGCGGGCGCTGCGCGCGGAGGGGCGGAAGGGCCTCGACCTCCACAGCCCGTACCCCATCCACGGCGCGGAGGAGGCCCTCGGGCTCCCGCGCTCCTCCGTCCCGAAGCTGGCGCTCGCCGCCGGCGTCACCGGCGCGGTCACGGGCTACGGGCTCCAGTGGTTCGTGAACGCGTACGACTGGGCGTACAACGTCGGCAACCGGCCGCCGCACAGCCCGCCCGCGTTCATCCCGGTCACCTTCGAGCTCGGCGTGCTCTTCGCCTCGCTCGGCATCTTCTTCGGGCTGCTGTTCGCGTACTTCCGGTTCCCGCGCGTCCACCACCCGGTGTTCGAGGTCGAGGCGTTCCGCTCCGCGACCATCGACGGGCTGTGGCTCTCGGCCGAGGCGCCGGAGTCGGAGGCCTCCGCGGTCGCCGAGTCGCTCCGGAGGCTCGGTGCGCGGCAGGTGTCCGTGGTCGCCGAGGAGGAGGCCCCGTGACGCGCCTCGTCCGTCTCCCGGGGCTCGCCGTGCTCGCGGCGGTCGGGCTCACCGGCTGCCCCCGGCTCGACCCCATGCAGCAGCAGCCCAAGTACGAGGCGTACGAGGACAGCGCGTTCTTCCCCGACGGGCTCGCGATGCGCGCCCCGCCGGCGGGCACGGTGCCCTTCCGCTCGCAGATCGAGCCCGCCGTCGCCACCGGCCGCGGGCCGGACGGCAAGCCGCTCGCGGTCGCGCCGGTGCTCGTCGACGCGGCGATGCTCGAGCGCGGCCGGAAGAAGTTCGACGTCCACTGCGCGGTCTGCCACGGCCTGCTCGGCGACGGCGACAGCCAGCTGGCGATGAACATGTCGCTGCGACGGCCGCCCTCGCTCCACCTCTACCGCGACCGGCCCGACGGCTACCTGTACCAGGTCATCCAGGAGGGCTTCGGCCTCATGCCCTCCTACGCTCATGAACTCTCGGTGGACGACCGCTGGGCGGTGGTGGCCTACGTGCGCGCCCTGCAGCTCAGCCAGAACGCCCGGGTCGAGCAGCTCCCCGGAGAGACGCGCGAGCGCCTGGAGCGCGGCGCCAAGGAGACCACGCCATGACGCCCGCTCCGGCCCCCTTCACGGGCGGGCGCCGCCTCGTCCTCCGGTCGGCGGCGGTGGGCGCCGCGGGGCTCGCCGTCACGGCGGTCGGCGCGGCGGCGTTCGACGCACGGCGGGCGATGTACGCGTACCTCGTCGCCTTCGTCTACTGGCTCGGCATCGCGCTCGGCGCGCTCATCCTGCTCGGCGCCTTCCACGCCGCGAACGCCCGCTGGTCGGTCGTGATCCGGAGATTCGTCGAGCACGTGCCGGCGGTGATCCCCCTCTTCGTCGTGCTCTTCGTGCCCCTGGTCCTCGGGGGTCGGCACCTCTTCCCCTGGACGGCGCCCGAGGCGCTCGAGGGCGAGCTCCTCCACCTCGTCGAGCACAAGCGGCCGTGGCTCAACGTGCCCTTCTTCGTGGCGCGGGCCGTGTTCTACTTCGTCACCTGGGTGGTCGTGGCCGAGCTCCTTCGCCGCTGGTCCCTCCGGCAGGACGCCGCCGGCGGCCTGACGCTCACGAGGTGGCAGCGCCGCCTCGGCACGGGTTCTCTCCCGCTCCACGCGCTCACGCTCTCGTTCGCGGCGTTCGACTGGCTCATGTCGATCGACCCGCGGTTCTACTCCACGATCTTCGGCGTCTACTGGTTCGCCGGGAGCTTCCTCGCCACCTTCGCGGTGATCATCGTCGCCGCCGTCCTCACCCGGAACGACCCGACCCAGTTCGGCGCGCACATGAACGTCGAGCACTTTCACGCGCTCGGGAAGTTCCTGCTCGCGTTCACCGCCTTCTGGGCCTACATCGCGTTCTCGCAGTTCCTGCTCATCTGGATCGCCAACCTCCCGGAGGAGGTGCCCTGGTACATCCTCCGCATCGACGGCGGCTGGGGGCCCGTGGGCGCGTTCCTCGCCGCCTTCCAGTTCCTGGTGCCGTTCTTCCTGCTCCTCTCGCGCGACCTGAAGCGCAACCCACGGGCGCTCGCCTGGGTGGCGGCCTGGGTGCTCCTCGTCCACTGGGTGGATCTCTACTGGCTGGTGATGCCGCACCTCGACCCGGGCGGCCCGCGGTTCAGCCTCTGGGACGTGTCGGCCTTCGTGGGCGTGGGCGGTGTCGCGGTCGCGTTCGCGGTCGCCCGGATGCGAGGGACGCTGGCCGTTCCGGCCCGCGATCCCTACATCGACGACTCGCTGAGGTACCTGCCGTCATGAGCGAGACCAAGCACCACGCCGCGCACGATCACGGCGTCCGCTCCGAGGAGGACCACGTCCCGGCGCTCAAGGTGGCGCTCGTGGGGGTGGCCGCGCTCGTCATCTTCTTCGTCGGCTCGTGGGTCACGGTCGCCTATCTCGGCCTGCGGATGGAGCAGCGCGGCGGGTACGGCACGCGCCCGCCGGAGGTCGGCCTCTCCAAGATCGGCCTCGTCGAGCAGCAACCGTTCACGCAGGCGTTCCGCGGGGAACGGGCGAAGGAGCAACAGCTCGAGCGGCTCCGCTCCTACGGCTGGGTGGACCGGCAGGCGGGCGTCGTCCACATCCCGGTCGAGGAGGCCATGCGGCTCGTGGCCTCCGGTGTGCGGCCCGGCACCGACGCCGGCGCGCCGCCGGCGGGAGGGCAGCCGTGAGCGCACGGATCCGCCGCCTCGCGCTCCTCGGGCTCGCCGTCCTGGCGGGGCTCACCGCGGCACCGGCGCGGGCGCAGTTCTGGCGGCACCGCGAGCTGCCCTCGGGCCCTCCGCCCGACGTGAAGCCGGTGCCCCTCCAGGAGGTCCGGATCGAGGAGAAGCTCGGCCAGGCGATCCCCCTCGACACGGCCTTCACCGACTGGCGCGGGCGCCCGTTCACTCTGCGTCAAGCGTTCGACGGCCGCCGGCCGGTGGTGATGGCGCTCGTGTACTACGAGTGCCCGATGCTCTGCGGCCTCATGCTCTCCGCCATGGCCAAGGGCATCCGCCAGAACGGCCTCGAGCCGGGGAAGGACTTCGAGGCGGTGACGATCTCGTTCGACCCGGCGGAACGGCCGGGCCTGGCAGCGGAGCGCAGGCGCGGCTACCTCCAGTCGGTCGGGCTCGCCGACGCCGGGGAGCACTGGCCGTTCCTCGTCGGCACCGAGGAGTCCTCGCGGCGAATCTCCGACGCGCTCGGCTTCTACTACAAGTACGACCAGGTCTCGGGCGAGTGGGCCCACATGGCCGCGGTGTTCGTGCTGACCCCGGACGGCCGCGTCTCGCGTTACCTCTACGGCATCGACTACGCCCCCCAGGACCTGCGGCTCGCGCTGATCGAGGCGGGCGGCGGGAAGGTCGGCACGAGCTTCGATCGCCTCCTCCTCACCTGCTTCCGGTACGACCCGGCCTCCCGCAAGTACCAGCCCTACGCCTTCGGCATCGTCCGCGCCGGCGGGGCGCTCACCCTCGTCGTCCTGGCTGTGGTCGTGGGCCGGCTGTTCTGGCGCGAGCGGACCCGGGCGCGGAGGCCCTCGCCATGAACGAGCTCCTGCGCCGCCTCCTCTTCCTCCCCGAGCAAGCGACCCCGTACGCCCAGGACGTGGACCGGCTCCATTACTTCGTGATCATCACCACGATGATCGCCGCGGCCGGCGTCTTCGGCGTGGCGATCTGGTTCTTCGTGCGCTACCGGCGGCGGAGCGAGGTCGAGCCGACGCCGCACGTCCGGCCGCGGGTCATCCACGAGGTCCTCTTCGTCAGCGTGCCGCTCGCCTTCTTCGTGCTCTGGTTCGCGATCGGGTATCCGCAGTTCGTCACGCTCCAGTCGCCGCCCGAGGACGCGATGGACGTCTACGTCCAGGGCAAGCAGTGGATGTGGAAGTTCTCGTACCCGGACGGCCCCAGCTCGGTGAGCACGCTGCGGGTGCCGGCGGGCCGGCCGGTACGGCTCCTCATCACCTCCCGGGACGTCATCCACTCGTTCTACGTGCCGGCGCTCCGGATCAAGCAGGACGCCCTGCCGGGCCGGTACACGCAGACGTGGTTCCCGCCCGCCGAGCCGGGCCGGTACGAGATCTTCTGCGCCGAGTACTGCGGGATGTCGCACTCCGGGATGATCGGCGAGCTGGTGGTGATGCCGGCGGCGGAGTTCGACGCCTGGATGGCCGCGCAGCGCCGCGGCCTGGCCAACGCCCAGGACTCGAGCCCGGTGGCGGCCGAGCACGTGCGGCCCGCGTCGAACGTGGTGGCGGAGGGCGGCCGGATCGCGGCGGTGCAGGGCTGCCTCAAGTGCCACTCCGTGGACGGAACCCGCCACATCGGGCCCACCTTCGTGAACCTGTACGGCCGCGCCGAGAAGCTCCAGAGCGGCGCCACCGTGGTGGCGGACGAGGCCTACCTCACGAGATCGATGATGGACCCCGGCGCGGAGCTCGTCGCCGGCTACCAGAACGTGATGCCCACGTTCCAGGGCAAGCTCGCGCCGCCCGACGCGGCGGCGATCGTCGAGTACATCAAGTCCCTCCGCTCGTCGGCCTCGCGGCCCGGGCCCTCGGAGCCGCCCGCCTATGAAGCCATCCCCGCTCCCAAGTGATGAGGCCCCGGCGTACGCGCCGCGGAACTACCTGAACGCGCCGGCCACCGGGCTCGGGTCCTGGCTCAACACCCGCGATCACAAGCGGATCGGGGTCATGTTCCTCGTCGCCACCACGGTGTCGTTCGCCGTCGGCGGCCTGTTCGCCATGTTGATCCGGCTGGAGCTGCTCACGCCGGGCCCGACGGTCATGGACCCCATGACCTACAACCGCCTCTTCACGCTCCACGGCGTGGTCATGATCTTCCTCTTCATGATCCCCGCCATCCCGAGCGGCTTCGGGAACTTCCTCCTGCCGCTGATGCTCGGGGCGAAGGACGTGGCCTTCCCGCGGCTCAACCTCCTGAGCTTCTACCTGTACCTCGCGGGCGCCGCCATCGCCCTCGGCGGCATGCTCTACGGCGGCGCGGACACGGGCTGGACCTTCTACACGCCGTACTCCACCGACACGATCACGAAGGTCACGCCGATCCTGCTCGGCGCCTTCGTCCTCGGGTTCTCCTCCATCCTCACCGGCCTCAACTTCATCGTGACCACGCACACGATGCGGGCGCCGGGGATGACCTGGATGAAGATGCCGCTCTTCGTCTGGTCGATCTACGCGACCAGCGTCATCCAGATCCTGGCGACGCCGGTGCTGGGGATGACGCTGCTGCTCGTGGCGGTGGATCGGGCCTTCCACTTCGGAGTCTTCGATCCGCGGTGGGGCGGGGATCCGGTGCTGTTCCAGCACTTCTTCTGGTTCTACTCGCACCCGGCGGTCTACATCATGGTGCTGCCGGCGATGGCGGTGATCTCCGAGGTGGTCTGCACCTTCGCCCACAAGAACATCTTCGGCTACAAGGCGGTCGCCTACTCGTCGCTCGGCATCGCCTTCGTCGGGTTCTTCACCTGGGGTCACCATCTCTTCACGTCGGGCCAGTCCGCCTTCGACGCGGGGATCTTCGGGATCCTCTCGATGTTCGTGGGCATCTTCACCGCCATCAAGGTCTTCAACTGGACGGCCACGCTCTACAGGGGATCGATCTCGTTCAAGACCCCGTTCGCCTACTTCGTGGGGTTCCTCTTCTTCCTGGTGTTCGGCGGGATGACCGGCGTCGCGCTCGCGACGGTGTCACTCGACATCCACTGGCACGACACCTACTTCGTCGTGGCCCACTTCCACTTCATCATGGTGGGGGCGGTGCTGATGGCCTTCCTGGCGGCCCTGCACTACTGGTTCCCGAAGATCACCGGGCGCAGCTACTCCGAGGGCTGGGGGCTCGTCGCGGCGGTGATGATCATCCTCGGCTTCAACTTCACGTTCATCCCCCAGTTCCTGCTCGGCAACCTGGGGATGCCGCGGCGCTACTTCTCGTACCCGGAGCACTTCCAGGCCCTGAACGTCGCCTCGACCGCGGGTGCGAGCGTTCTCGCGATCGGGCTCTTCATCGTCCTCCTCTACCTGCTGGTGTCGCTGCGGTACGGGCACGTCGCGGGGCCGAACCCGTGGCGCTCGCGGGGCTTCGAGTGGGACACGCCCTCGCCCCCGCCTCCCGAGAACTTCCCGGTGACCCCGGTGATCACGCACGGCCCGCACGAGTACGACGGAGAGAACATCGTCCTCCCACCGCACCAGCACGCGCCCGAGCCGAGCCATGCACGCTAGCCCGCTCGCCCATCACTTCGAAAGCCTCGAAAAGCAGACCCACGCCGCGCGGCTGGGCATGTGGCTCTTCCTGGCCACCGAGATCCTGCTCTTCACCGCGCTCTTCGCGGCGTACGCGCTGTACCGGTTTCTCTTTCCGGAGGCGTTCGCGGAGGCGAGCCGCGGGCTCGAGACCTGGATCGGCTTCGTGAACACGATCATCCTCGTGACGAGCTCGTTCACGGTGGCGACCGGGCTTCACTTCGCGACGAAGGGCGACGGGCGGAAGACGGGCCTGTACTTCTTCGTGTCGGTGCTGTTCGCGGTGGCGTTCCTGGCGCTCAAGGCGGTCGAGTACTCGCACCACGTTCACGAGGGGCAGCTGCCGGGCCCGTACTACACGTACGAGGGGCTCACGCTGCCGGGCGCGCCGATGTACTTCACGCTCTACTTCCTCATCACGGGGCTCCACGCGATCCACGTGATCGTGGGGATGACCGTGCTCGTGGTCATCGGGTGGCTGGCGTGGCGGGGGCGGTACACGCCCGCGTACCACGTGCCGGTCGAGCTCGGGGCGCTGTACTGGCACCTCGTCGATCTGATCTGGATCTTCGTCTTCCCGCTCATCTACCTCATCTAGCGAGGACCTGCGCCATGGCCGAACCGGTCGCCCACGAGGAGCAGGAAGCCGTCCACCGCTCCCACATGCCCGTGTACCTGGGCGTGTGGCTGGCGCTGCTGGTGCTGACGGTGGTCACGTACGCGGTCGCCAAGGTGCACCTCCCCGGCGCGTGGGCGGTGACGGTGGCGCTGGTGATCGCGAGCGCGAAGGGGGCGCTGGTCGCGCTCTTCTTCATGCACCTCTGGGATCAGCGGGGCGCGAACCGGCTTGTCTTCGTGACGTCGCTGGTGTTCGTGGCGCTGCTCATCGGGCTCGTCATCGCGGACAACGCGACGCGCTTCCCCCTCGCGAATCCCCCCGGAACCCGGGGCGCGCTGCCGGCGGGGGGAGCGGTGAGGGATCCGCCGCCGCTCTCCCAACCCGTCCCAGAGTAGTTGCGCTTCCCAACCTCCCCTCTCACCTCCCAACCCGTCCCAGAGTCCTTTTCGCGGACCGCAGGTCCGCGCCGCGGTCGGCATTGGTCGACCCGGAATCGGCAACTCTTCGGAAACACCGACGTCGAGCCGGGCACGATTCCTGCCAGAGCGTGTGCCCATGACCCAGCCCAGGCGAATCACACCTGGCGCGACCGTGATGATCACGCGCCGGTGCTTCGGGCGGATGCTGCTTCTCCGCCCATCAAAAGCCACCAACGAGCTCTTCCACTACCTGCTCGCGGCGGCGGCGAAACGCTGCGAGATCCTGATCCACGCGTTCTGCGTGATGTCGAATCACTACCACTGCGTCCTGACCGACCCTCTGGGCAAGCTGCCGTTGTTCGAGCAGTACCTGGACGGCTTGGTGGCTCGGGCGTTCAACGCAATTCACGGAAGGTGGGAGTCATTCTGGTCGCCGGGCTCGTACAGCGCGGTGCGCTTGCTCTCGCCCGCCGCCATCGTCGAAAAGGCTGCCTACGTGCTTTCGAACCCGGTCGCTGCCGGGCTGGTGAGGCGTGGTTCGGAGTGGCCAGGCCTCTGGGGTGCGGCCGGGGTGTCCGGGGGCTGCTCAGGGCGTGTCGATCGGCCCGCGGGGTTCTTCCAGGAGAACGGATGCATGCCCGTGTTCGCTACGCTCGTACTGAGCTGTCCGCCGGGCTTCGAGTCCGTGGAGGCCTTCCGCGACCAGCTGCTCGCCGCCATCACGCGGCTCGAGGACCGTGCTGCCCGGAAGCTCTCGCTGCGAGGACAAGCGCTCCAGGGGGCCAAGCGCGTACTGGCCCAGAGTCCGTTTGCCCGACCTTCCAGCAACGAGCAACGACGCGGGATGAAGCCCCGCGTCGCCGAACGCGACAGGTGGAAACGAGTCGAGGCACTCACCAGACTCGCGCACTTCGTGAGCGACTATCGCAGAGCATGGAAGGACTTCGCTCGGGGTCTCCGCGAGACAGTCTTTCCACACGGGACGTACTGGATGAGGGTGGCGCACGGGGTCCGGTGCGCCGCCGGATGAAGCCGCGAAGCTCGCGGACCTGCTCACGCTCGGGCGCGCCGTAGTCAGGACGTGCAGGCTGGTCAGCACGCCAAGGTGAACCCGCGAGCCGGTGGTACACTATAGGTGTATGCCGGGCCTTCCGCCCACCGCTCTCGCGGGGCCTTGCCCCCTGGGAGGCTTCGGATGGCGAGCCCAACTCGGCGTGGGTGGGTGATGGGTGAGCAAGGAAGAGGAGAGGAGCCGGCTCGTGTTCGCCATCAAGAAATGACTCTGGGACGGGATTCGCGGGACGGGATTCGCGGGACGGGATTCGCGGGATTCGCGCGCGGCCATCCACCAGGCTCCCGGCCGAGCGAAACGCGAACGGCTTGCGAGTCACCCGGCCCGCGCCCGCACGGGATTGGCGCGCGATCCGCGTGAGGCGACGCGGGCTTGCGCAGGGGAACTTGATCCAGCCGGAACGGGTCGCGCGCAATACCTGCACGGGGAAACGACTCTGGGACGGGTATGCGCCTTGCTACGTGGGGGAGCATGGCTCGCGAACGCATCCTGGTGATCGACTCCGACGCCCAAGCAGGCAAGGGGCTTCGATCGAAGCTGTGTGAGCGGGGCTTCGATGCGGTTGCGGCCGCCGGCACCGATGACGCGCTCGCGCTCGTGCCGAGCTTCGCCCCGGGCGCGGTCCTCCTCGACGCGACGCTCCCGGAGGCTCAGGAGTTCACCAGTCGTCTGGCGGCTCTCGGCTCGGACGCCGCGATCGTAGTCACGGTCGTCCGTCATCACCTGGACGCGGCCGTGGCGGTGCTCCGCGCGGGTGCGGAGAGCTTCGTGCTCCGACCGGTCGAGATGGCCCAAGCCTGTCTGGCCCTCGAGCGAGCTCTCGAGCGGCGACGGCTTCGCCGTGAGCGCACCCGGCTTCGCGAGGAGATCCGCGCCCGGACGATCCTGGTGGGATCGAGTCCGGCGCTCATGGCAGCACGGGAGCTCGTCGCGCGGGCGGGTCCGACGCGGGCGCCGGCGCTCTTCAGCGGCGATCCGGGCACGGGCAAGGCTCACCTCGCGCAGGCGCTCCATGAAGCCTCGCCGCGCCGCGATGGACCCTTCGTTCGCGTGAGCTGCGCTGGGCTCTCCGAGCCGCTCCTCGAGGCCGAGCTCTTCGGGCACGGGCACGGCGGACTCCCCGAGACGGCCGGTTGGCGGGCGGGGCGTATCGAGCAGGCGCATGGCGGGACGCTCTTCCTCCAGGAGGTCGGCCGCCTGCCGGCGACGCTCCAGCTCCGACTGCTGGCGGTGATCCAGACCGGCCAGATCGAGCGGGTCGAGGGACCGCCGACGCAGGTGGACGTACGCGTGGTCGCGTCCTCGCAGGAGGACCTCGCTCCTCGCGTCGAGCAGGGAAGGTTCCGAGAAGATCTCTACTACAGACTCGCGGTGATCTCGGCGGCGCTGCCTCCGCTCCGCGCCCGCCGCGACGACATTCCGGCCCTCGCGGCCCATTTCGTGTCCGAGGCGAGCACCACACTCGGCAAGGAGGTGCGCGGTCTCGCGCCAGGGGCGCTCGTGGCGCTGTTCTCCCACGGGTGGCCCGGCAACGTCCGTGAGCTCGCGGAGGCCATGCGCAGCGCCGTCGCGGCTGCCCGAGGGCGCGACGTCACCGTGCCCGACTTGCCGCCGCCGGTCCGGGCCGCCCGCGATGATGCGGAGCTGGCGGCCTTCCCGCTTCCTGGGTCCACCATGGAGGAGATCGAGAGGGAGGCCATTCTCCGCGCCGTCGATCGCTGCGGAGGTTCGACCTCGCGGGCGGCAGAGCTCCTCGGCGTTTCGGTGCGCAAGGTGCAGTACCGGCTCAAGGAGTACCGGAGCGCGGGCGCACGCGCCCGGATTGGCGAGCTCCGGAACTGACCTGGCGCAGGCGCGCGGCCGCGGGTGCTCGCCCGGCCGCAACGTTCTCGTGGACTTGGCGAGGTCCTGGCTTCACCCGGGCCGCTGGGCCGAGGGAAGGGTCTCGTCCGGCGCTCGGCCCCCGAACATGGAGGAGGGCGCCTGGTGCGGGTCAGGCCAGGCGAGATGCACCAAGTACTCTGGGACGGGATCAGGACTCTGAACATGGAGGAGGGCGCCTGGTGCGGGTCAGGCCAGGCGAGATGCAC